>CBFGZN010000155.1:0-6401 GCA_965653255.1 uncultured Solirubrobacterales bacterium
ATCGCGAAGACCGTGAGCGTGTTCGCGACGGCCCACAGCATGCCCGCCAGGACGCCCCACACGATGAGATGCGGCTTCTCGCGCAGGTCCTGCCAAATGTCTTGGGCGTGGTCGTTCATCTCAGCGCAAGGCCTGGGTCGGGGTCGAGGTGGCCAGTGGGGCCGATGCGTCGTCGGTCGCGGCCGGCGTCACGGCCGGTCCGGTCGGAGTCGCGCCGGCGGTCGCACCCTCGATCTCGGGCGCGAGGTAGACGGTCGCGGTCACGGTCGCGCGGATGCGCGGGAAGATGTCGGTCTCGCTCTTGAACTGGACGCCGTCGATGGTCATCAGCCTGCCGCGCACGGCCAGCTCGTCGTCATTGAGCGCCACGTAACGCTTGATCCGGTGGAAGAAGTCGGACAGGTCGAGGAAGTTGCCGCTGAACTCCAGCTCCAACCCCACCGTGTCGAGACCGGGCATGGCAGCCGTAGTCGCTCCGTCGCCACTCGGGGCGCTGCCGCCGCCAACCGGCAGCGAACCGTCGTTGGCCGGCTGTGACGTCTGTGTGTCGCTCGGCGATACACCCGACTGCTCGGCCGCGCTGCTCGACGCATTGGCCGAGCTGACGGTATTGCCAGCTGCCTCGCCAGCCGCGCCTGGTGCGCTCTGCGCCGGAGCTCCACCCGCACTTGCGGGAGTCGACCCGCTCGCGTCGGTGCCGGGTGCTGGCGTAGCGGGCGCCGCCGCGGCGACGCGCTCCTGGGCCGAGATGCGAGTGAACTTGATGTCGGTGCCGTCCGCGGCGTCCTCGAGCTGCACGAGGATCGTCGGCATGTCGACGCTGGTCGGCACCGCCTTGCCGAGCTCGACCAGCTCGGCGTAGTCGGCAGCGAAGTCGGTCCGCGCCGTGGTCAGACTCGCCGCACGCGCCTGCGCGTCGTCGCGGCGCAGCTCCTGGACGGCCAGCTCCTGGCCGGCGGTCGCCGCCTCCTCGCGCTTCGGGGACAGAAGCAGGAACCAGTAGGCCGCGAACAGAACCGCGGGCACGATCAACAGCAACAGCTTGCGGTCACGATCGGTGAGGCTCACGATCCACCTCCTAGCGCGGCCGGGACGCGACGCTCGCCGTCGGGCGCCTCCTCAGGCGCAGCCGGCGCAAACGCGACGTCGACGTCGAACTTGTAGTAGCGGCCGCAGGCGTCGATCGACGGCGCGCCCTGCTCGTCCTCGAGCACCGACTCCGACAGCGTCACGTCCTCGACGCGGTGCATGCGGCGCAGGCGCAGCATCAACTCGGCGACATCGGCCTGGCGTGGCAGGCAGCCAACTAGGTTGGCAGTCGGGCCGCCGGAGCCCGCAGATTCCTCGCTCGACGTGCCATCGCCAGCCTCACCGCTGACCGAGGCGTCGGCCGCCTGCAGCCAGCCGTCAGCCGGAAGCACACGCGCCAGCTCGAGCATCAGCCGCTCCCAGTCGAAACGCTGGCTGGCGATCTGACGCACCGACGCGACACGCGTCTCCTTGACCTGCGCGAAGTTGCCGAACGCGCCCAAGTTGGCCGCCTGGGCCTCGAGACGATCGGCCTCGACGGATGCCTCAGCGGCCTCCGTCGAGCGTGTCGTCACCTGATTCGAGACAGCGACGTAGAGCCCTGTCATCACGACGAGCAGGCCGAGGACGGCGAGCACGGCATAGGCGCTCTTGCCGTCGCCGTCGGACGGCCGCCGCCGCTGTGACTCGGGGAGAAGGTTGACGGGCTTCATGCCGTGGCTCCAAGCGCCAGACCGGTCGCGACCGTGTAGCGATGTGGATCGTCGTCGGCTGGCACCGCTTGCGCGTCGAGCTTGCCCAGCGGGCTGGCAGCCGCGACAGGCATGCTGAGCCGCTCGCCAACCTCGGCGATCAGCTCCGCGTCGCGTGCGCCCTCGCCCGAGATGACCACGTCGCCGACCGCGAGCGCGGCAGGCTGGGACATGTAGTAGTCGATCGACATCCGGATCTCGTCGGCGAGCCGTGCGCCGGCGGCCTCGTCGTCGAAGCGGGCTGAGAGCGTGCGACAGAAGAAGCAGGAAGAGCCGAGCGCGATCGCCAGGTTCGAAACGCCGCCGAGGTGGCAAAAGACGCGCGCGGCCTGGGGCTGGCCATCGACGTCCGGGACCAGCTCAGTCGTCTGCGTCTCGGAACCGGCATCCGCCAGCATCCGTACAAGCGCAAAGGCGTCGAGGTCGATCCCGTCGGCCTTCAGGCCCGCGTCCTTGGCCGCCTCGAGGTACTCGTCGATCATCGTACGTCGCGCGGCGACCACGACGACCTGCATCCGCTCGCCGACCTCGCCGTTGTTGCTGTAGCCGGCAATCTGGTGGTCGAGCACCGCCTCGTCGAGCGGCATCGCGATGGCCTCAGCCGCCTGGAAGCGCAATGCGGCGTCGCGCTCGCCGGGATCGTCGATCCGCGGCAGGTCGAGCATGCGCACGACGATCTGTTGGTTCGACACCCCGAGTCGCACCCGGCGCGGCAACTTGTTCGCGTTCACGAACTCCTTCAATGCTGCCGTCAGCGCATCGCGATCGGTCACCTCGCCGTCGGCAAGCACGCCCAGGGGCAGCTCGGCGCTGGCGACACTGGTCAGACGGCCGTCACGAACCTGGGCAGCCGCCAGGAAGCGACCGTCGATGTCGAGGCCGAAGCTGCCGCCGTCGGAGTTCTTGCGTAGGGAGAAGGCCATAGGGAAGAGATCTGAGTCCCTCCCTCTATCGGCAGCCGCGCGCGCGGCTTGAACCCTGGATCTCGCCGAGCTACAAGAAGCGGTCGGCGTAGAGAGAGACCAGCTCCTGCCCGGCCAGCACGCCGACCAGGCCGCCGAACGCGAGAAACGGCGCGAACGGCACCCCCTTCTTGCGGGCGTCGCGGCCCTCGCGCGCGACGATCGCGATCCCGACGATCGAACCGGCGAGGAAAGCGACCAGCAGCGCCGGCACCACCGACAGCCCAAGATAGAGCCCCATCACACCCGCAAGCTTGACATCGCCCATGCCCATGCCGGCGGGGTAGGCGAGCGCCGCGAGCAGCAGGAACAGGAAAGCGCCCGCGCCCGCTGCCAGCGCCTCCGGCAAGAAGTCGAGGTCGACCACCGCCCAGGCGACGATCGCCCAAATCGCAGCCGGCGCGACCAGCTTGTTCGGCACGATCCGGTGCTCGAGGTCGATCGCCGCGACGGCTATCAGGAGCGCCACAAAGGGCAGGTAGAGCGCAAGCTCGGCTTCATAGCCCGTGACCGCCGCGATCGCTGCGAAGACCAGGCCCGTGGTCGCCTCGACGACCGGATAGCGCACCGCGATCGGCGCTCCACAGTCGCGGCAGCGGCCGCGCAGCAGCAACCACGAAAGGACCGGGACGTTGTCGCGCGCACGAACCAGCGTGCCACAGCCTGGGCAGCGCGAGCGCGGCGTGACGACCGACTCGCCGCGTGGCAGCCGATAGGCGACGACGTTGAGGAAGCTGCCGACGAGCAGCCCGAGGGCGCCCGCGAAAACTGTGGCCAGCGCGGTCGACATGCGCCGGAAGCTAACCGGCGCGGCGGCGGTCAGACCGGCGGGGCGTCAATTGTCGTCCGGAATCTCGCGCCAGGTGTTCTGCACGACGCCCGCCGTGCCCGCGGTACGGACGTTGTCGAAGGCGTTGGCGGTGTACTGGAGGTTCAGACCGCTGGAGCCCGAGCGGATGACGTGCCCTGTGGCGTGACGACGATCCCGCTCGAGCACCAGCCGCCGCTGGAGTTGACGTTCGGCACGTAGACGAGGCCATGGAACTCGATGTTGCCGCCGAGCGAGATCGTGCCGCACTTGACGATCAGCAGGCCGGGCTTTATCGCGCTGTTGCAGCATTTGGAGGCGCCGGGCGCGGCCGGGGCGCTGTTGTTGTAAGAGCAGTTGCCGCTCTCGACGATCACCACCTGCCCATTCGGGTTCGACGGGCAGCTCGTGTAGTAGGTGCCGTTGGCCTTGGCATTGTCCTCGAGCGCACGCAGCTCGTCGGCGAGGACGCCTGTCGTGTTCGGGTAGTTGAGCTGGTAGGCGCCCGCCGGCTCGAGCTGGCCCTTGCTCGGCTGGTAGTCGAGGCAGGTCGACGACTGCGGCGGGGTCGAGCAGCGCACCCCGACTCCGAACGACCCGGTGCCGTCCACGATCACCTTGCGTCCGTTGTTCGAGGTTCGGAACCAGCCGCCGGCGATTGCGTAGCGCGGGAAGTTGACCGGCCGGAACTCGACGCTGATCAGCGCCACGATCTCGCGCTCGCGATCGCGCGCGGACGCGTGCGCGCGAACCCAGAGCTGGTTGTCGCCGTTCGCGTCATAGCGCGGAGCGGCGTTGACGGCCGTCTCGCTGTAGAAGCTCCCACTCGGGTTGTCGCGGACGGTGGTCGTCCAGGTCGCATCCGCGTAGTCGCCTTGGGTCGCCGAGTCGTAACTGAGCTCGATCTGGTCGTCGTCGGGGCAGAGCGTCGAGGTCAACGAAGGGTCGCAAGCGACCGGGAACGGGGTCGTCGCGCTGCCGGTGCCACGCCGTGCGAGCACGAAGGTCTGGGCGTTGAGCACCCCCTCGGCGAGGTTGAAGCTCGACTCGTGCCGACGCTCCTTCAGCACGACGTCGGTCTGGGTGTCGACGGTCGACAGCGCCGCTGAGCCGAGGCCGAGCATGAGGGCCATCATCGTCACCGCGATCACGAGCACGTTGCCGTCCTCACTTGCGAGCCGTGCACGCATCAGCAGCTCACCCCGACTCCCGGCATGCAGACGGTCTGCGACCCCGCCTCATAGGTCAGCCCGGCGGGATCGCGCACGATGAGCTTCAGGGTCCGAGTCCCGGCTGCCGGCGGGGTGTAGTTGAAGACGATACCCGCACCGACGCACCCCGTCTGAGGCGCCTCGTCCGGGAGTGGGTCGCAGAGGTTCTCCGCCTGCGCGGCGTCGTACCAGTAGTACTCGAGCGCCTTGCCCTCCGGGTCGGTCGAATTCGAGCCGTTCAGCACGACAGCCGTCCCACCAACCGCGGCCGTGAACGACGCCACCGGCCGGCGATTCTGGTTGCGCAGGAAGATCGACGTCTGCAGGGCTGACTCGGCCGGCTTGGCATTGAGGTCGGCATCGACCCAGAGCGCCGCGCCAACCTCGGTGATCGCGGTCAGCGTCGCCGAGTTGTACGAGAAGACGGCGCGCTCGCCGTTGACCACGTTCTCGACCGATGCGCGCTGCGAGCCCCATGAGGTGTCAGGGCACACGCCCGCCGTGGGCTCGCTGAACGGCGAGAACTGGACTTGGCGCCAAAGCCGGCGGGAGTCGGCGTCGAGGCAGTAGCGCACCCGCCGCAGGGCCGAGCTGCTGACCGACTGGAAGACGAGATCGTCGCCGGCAGCGCGCACGATGGCCTCGGGCAGCTCGTCGATCGGGCTGGCGAGATTGCGCAGCTCGCGCGCCAACCCAGCCAGGCCCGCGCGCACCTGGTCCTGGGCGTCGTTCTGGCGCTGGTTGGTGGCGGTGGTCTGCTCGAACTGGGCGAAGGTCGAATAGGTCGCGCCCATCACGACGAGGCTCAGCACGAGCACCACGAGCATCTCGACGAGTGTCACCCCGTCCTCGCGCAGGAGTGTGCGTGCGCTCATGGCCAGCTCACCGGCCCTGTCAGCGCCGACTCGCCGAACAGGGTGTCGACCGCGCTGACGCTGTAGGTATGTGCCCCTTGTGCGGTCGCGTCGATGAAGACGAGCGGCTTGTCGGGCACCTTGAACAGCACGTCGAGCCGATCGGCGTAGGTCATGCCGTCTCGGTAGACGCGGTAGAAGGCGATGCCGTCGGGGTCGGCTGACTCGTCCCACGACAGGACCGGCAGCCCCGTCGGGGCGGGCTCGCCGTCGATGTCGTTGCAGCCTGGCGCGCCGCCGGTGCAGACCGTGAGCGTCGCCGGCGCTACCGGCGACCCGGCGTTCTGCGTCTCGGACGGCACCTCCAGGACGTCGCTGCGATCTCCCTCGCGCTCGCCACCACCGGGCGGCGTGTCGATCGCGACCACCTCGTAGTAGAGTCGCGTCGCTCGGAGCGGTCTCGTCAACGCAGGTCGTCGGCTCGGAGCGGTCGGTCTCGCAGACCTCGGTGCCGATCGACTCGGGGTCGCTGCCGCGGTAGACGCGGTAGCCCGTCACGTCACACTCGCGGTTGGGATCCCACTGGAGATCCACGCGCGCCGCGTTGAGATTGCGCCCGCCGTCGAAGCGCGACGGGGGGAACGGGTCGCGGCGGTTGAGAGTGATCGTCAGCGCCTTGGCGGCGCCGGCGCGCCCCTTGTCGTCGAATGCCTCAGCCTGCACGACGTAGACGCAGTCGACGAACGTCGGCTCGGCCGAATGCGTCGTCAGCGTGTCGATGCGCG
>CBFGZN010000156.1:0-6370 GCA_965653255.1 uncultured Solirubrobacterales bacterium
GCTTGCGAGCACCCAGACCAAAATCGGAGACAGGACCCGCGGGCAGCAACCCGCGATCCCTAGCCCGAAGGCGCGACCTAGACGCCGGCCGCCCGTCGAGCTGAGGCGTGGGCGGCTTGCTCGACTTCGTCGCCGGGGAGCGGCTGGAGCTCGATGTCGAGGGCGAGCTCGATCAGGCGGTCGGCGAGCCAGACGTTCTTGGGGAGGAGGGGGCCGTGGAGGTAGGTGCCGATGACGTTGTTGGAGTGGACTCCCTCGTGGCCGTCCTTGCCGTTGTTGCCATGGCCTGAGAGGACGCGGCCGAGGGCGCGCTCGCCGGGGCCGAGGTAGGTGCGGCCGCCGTGGTTCTCGAAGCCTGCGATCGTCTGGGGGCCGTTGCCGAAGTCTGCCTCGATGGCGCAGTTGCCGATCAGGCGGGGGCCCTCCTCGCGGACCGTCTTCAGATCGACGAGGCCGACGCCGGGCAGCTCCTCGTCGCCGAGCTGGTAGCTGTGACCGAGCAGCTGGTAGCCGCCGCAGACGGCGAGGACGACGGCGCCGTTGTCGCGGGCGACGTGGAGGGCGTCGCGCTTGGTGGCGACCATGTCGGCGGCGACGGCGGCCTGGTCGCGGTCCTGGCCGCCGCCGATGTAGAAGAGGTCGTGGTCGGTGGCGGCGAGCGGCTCGCGCAGGGTGGAGGAGGCGAGCTCGAAGCCGATGCCACGCCATTCGCAGCGGGCACGCAGGATGGCGATGTTGCCGCGGTCGGCGTAGATGTTCATCAGCTCTGGGTAGAGCGCGCAGACGCGTAGCGTGGGGGAGGTCATCGCGGTGCCTCCAGCATGACGACGGTGCTGCCCACGTAGTCGACGGTGGGTGGGACCTGGCGCGCGGGCAAAACGGTCAGCCCAGCGGCACGACCCTCGTCCTCGAGTGTCGCGGGCGCGCAGTCGTCGAGTGTGATCGAGGAGAGCTCCTCGGTCAGGTCGCCGTCGGGCGAGACGGCTTGGCGGAGACGGTCAATCGCCACGGAGTCGCCCTGGTCGCGAACCGCGACAGGCGTCGAGGAGAGGACCCAGCCGTCGATCTCGAGCACGTCGGGCAGCGGTGGGCGCGACTCGCCGGGCTCGACCGCCTCGAACGGGTCGGCGACGGCGAGCGCGATCAGGCCTCCGGGCTCGAGGTGGCGTGCCAGCGTGGTGAGCATCGTCGCGCGTCCGGGCGGTCCTCCAAGAAGTTGGGCTACCTGCATCGGCACGATCGCCAACGGAAAGCGCCGCTTGAGCGTGAAGCTGCGCGCGTCGGCTCGGAGCGCGCTCGCGGGGACGCCGGCCTTCGCGGCGCGCATGTTGAGCGTGGTGACGAGCGGCTGGTCGGCATCGAGACCGATCACCTCGTGACCCGCCGCCGCGAGCTCGAGCGCGACACGCCCTGTGCCGCAGCCGACATCGAGGACGGGACCGCCGCGGTCGCGTGCCAGCTCGTGCCAGAGGTCGAAGTCGGCGGCATAGGAGCTGCACTCGACGTCGTGCCAGGCCGCGGCGTCGGTCGCCATGCTCGTGGTGCTCATCGGTCAGGGCTCTCCGGGGGCAGGTCGACCCGCTCGAGATCGACCAACGGCAGGCTGTCGAGCTCGGTGGTCGCGACGAATCGCTCGTACTCGCCGTCGCCGAGGCGCCTGAAGCCGTCGTGGACGTGTTCGAGGTAGCTGCGTTGGACGACGGCCGTGCCGGCTTCGATACCAGCCTGCAGACGGGAGCGACCGTCGCGCGAGCCGGTGTAGGCCCAAACCCGACCGTCGGGTGGATCGTCGATCGCCGCCGTCACGTCGATTCGATCGTAGTTGCGCTCGCGCCGGTCGAGATCGGCGAGCGATCCGGGATCGATCGCTGCCAGGACGCCGTTGATGGTGCTGTCGGGCTCTTCGACGATGTCGAGGAACGCGACGTAGACGTCCGGGTAGTCGCCGTCGCCGGGAACCCGGTAGCGCTTGTAGCCGGCGATCTCCTCGGAGTTGTCGGCGGCAACTCCGAAGACACGGCGGTAGCCGCGCAGGCGCCTGACCTCGATGTTGGCGAGGAGGTCGCTGGCGAGCGATCCGTAGCCGAAGACGAAGTCGCTCAACCGGCCCACCGGTCGGCCAACCCGCGCTCGCTGAGCAGGTCGCGCAGCTCGAGCAGCGCCGTGTAGGTGGGCAGGGCGTAGAGCGGCCGGCCGGAGTCGCCGATCGCGACCGCGGTGTCGAGTGCCGCGGGCAGCTCGCGGTCGACGAGCGTCTCGGCCTCGATCCCGGCGTACTTCAGCCGCAGCGCCAGCTCCTCGGCGCGGGTGCCGGTGCAGGTGATGCGCTGCACGTGACCGGCCAGCAGCTCGAAGTCGGCGTCCCAGATCCAGGAGACGTCGCGGCCGTCGGCGATGTTGTCGTTGAGGGCGATCCAGAGGTCGATCGGCTCGCCGGCGAGTGTCAGGGTACGCAGGACCTCGTTGGCGCCAGCGGGGTTCTTGATCAACAGGATCGAGACCGGTCGCTCGCCACCAGCGGGGTGGGGAACGGCGATCGTCTCGACGCGGCCGAACGCGCCGCCGAACCCGGCGAGCGCCTGCTGGACGTCGTCGAGCGACGCGCCAAGATCGAGCGCCAGCGCGGCTGCCGCGACGGCGTTGTAGACGTTGTAGAGGCCGGGGAGGGGGAGACGGAAGTCGATCGTCCCGGCCGGGGTGCGCAGCGTTACCTCGGCCGAGTCCATCCCGTCCAGGACCACGCGCGTCGCGACGACCGTCGGCTCGGGCCGCGTCCTACCGCAACCCGGGCAGTGGTAGCGGCCAAGGTGACCGAGGTAGATCGCGTCGTAGACGTAGGCCGCGCCGCAGTTGCGACAGTGCTTCGAGTCGGCGGCGTGCTGCAACTCGGGCAGCGCCTGCGAGTCGTCCTCGACGCCGAAGTAGACGACGCCCTCGCGGCCACGGCCGAGATCGGCGACGAGCGGGTCGTCGGCATTGAGCACGAAGCGCGCCTTGCCGTCCTGCTCGGCAACCAGGCCGGCCCAGCCGTCGGCGAGCGTCTCGAGCTCGCCGTAGCGATCGAGCTGGTCGCGGAAGAGATTGGCCAACAGGTAGGTGCCGGGATGCAGTGCGCGGGCGACCTGCGGCAGCCACGCCTCGTCGACCTCGAACAGGCCGAGCTGTCCACGGCCGCGGCGGGCGTCGAGCAGCGCGGTAGCGACGCCCCAGCCCATGTTCGAGCCGGCACTGTTGTGGACGATCTGCTCACCGGAGCGCTCGAGGATTGCCGCGACCATCGCGGATGTCGTCGTCTTGCCGTTGGTGGCGGAGACCACCGCCGCGCCGTCGTCGAGCTCCCTGCCCATCCGGTCGAGCGCGCCCGGGCTGACGCGCAGCAGCAGCCGGCCTGGGAGCGTGGTCCCGCCGCCGCGGCCGAGGCGGCGGCTGAGCGCGCGCACGACACGGGCGAGCAGGCGCCAGAGGCCGAACATCAGCGCGGGACGATCACGCGCAGGCAGCGCGGCTCGACCTCCACGCGCGCGGGCAGCTCGCCAATCGGATCGCCGTCGGCGTAGATCGTGAAGTCTCGGTCAGCGGCGACCTCGATCGACGTCCCACGCCAGTAGTGGAAGCCCGGATCAGTGAGATGGGCGCCCTTGAATATCTTCGGCATCAGGCGAAACAGGAAATATCGCTTCGATACGTCGCCGAGCGCCATGGCGTCGAGCTGACCGTCGTCGAGCTCCGCTTGCGGGGCCACCATCATGCCGCCACCATAGGCGCGCGAGTTCGCGACGCCCGCTGAGAAGCCGGTCAGCTGGTGGCGCTCCCCGTCGACGGTCACAGTGAAGCGCGCTGGCCGCCAGGCCATCAGCGCGCGCAGCGCCGCGTAGAGATAGACGGCGTTGCCCTTAACGAGACGCGCCTCGTTGGCGATCCGGTTGGCATCGGAATCGAAGCCGAAGCTGGCGATTCCGAGGTAGGGCTCGCCATCGACGGTGGCCATGTCCATCAGCCACTCGCGTCCCTCGACCGCAATCCGCGTCGCGGCGGCGGTGTCGGTCGGTATTTCGAGCACCCGCGCAAGGTCGTTGCCGCGCCCGCCGGGCACGATCGCCAGCGCCGAGTCGCTACCACGCAGCTCCGCGGCGATCGGGCGCAGCAGGCCGTCGCCGCCGATCGCGATGACCGTCTCGCCCGCCGCAACGGCGGCGCGCGCCTGCTCGCGTGCGTGGTCGATGTCGCGCGTCTGTACGACGCGATGTTCGGCGCCGAGCCGCGTGAGCTCGGCGACCGCCAACGGCAGCCGCTTGCTGCCACGACCCCCGCCCGCGACGGGGTTGCAGATAACGACGTAGCGGCGGGTCACGGGCGGCAGTCTATGGGCGCCTATTCGCCCAGCACTAGCGTGCGCAGGTCAGGAGCGACCTGGATCGGCTGGGGGGCGCCCTTGGCGGCGATGGCGGCTTGGGCCTCATCTGGGGTCATGCCGCCGCTGAGGACGAGCGCGGCGTCGAGGCCCGCGGCCGTGGCGGCTGCGATGTCGGTGTCGAGGCGGTCGCCCACGGCGAGCGTGCGGCCCTCGCCGAGTCGGTCGAGCGCTGTGTAGAAGAGCTGCGGCTGTGGCTTGCCGACGATCTGGCCGGTGATCCCAGACGCGGTCTCGACGGCGGCGAGCAGGGCGCCGGTTCCCGGCCAGTGGCCACCAGGCATCGGCAGCGTGGGATCGCGAGCGGTGGCGAGCAGGTCGCCGTTGCGGCGCGCCGCGAGCGTCGCGACGCGCAGATCGTCGTAGGTCACCTGGTCCGTGCCGCCCATCACCACGACCTCGGCGTGCTCTGCCTGCTCGGTGCCGTTGAGGACGGTCAACCCGGCGTCGGCGACGTTGGCGTGCAGCGACTCGCCGCCAATCACGAAAGCGCTGCGTCCCTGGCGCGTCTCGTTGAGCAGATGCTGCATCGCGCCGCCGACCGTGACGACGTCGCTGAGCGAGGCCTGGATGCCGTGGCCCCAGAGCCGCGCGACCTGGTCCTCGCCGGGGTGCCAGGAGTTGTTGGTCGCGAAGGCGACGCGCTTGCCGGCCTCGCGCAGCGCGGCGATCGCCTCCGGGGAACCCGGTACGACCTCGTCGCCGATCCAAACGCAGCCGTCAAGATCGAGGATGACCTGGTCGTAGCGCTGGAGCAGGGGGGAGAGGGTCACCGTCGCGGGAACTCTATTGCCGAGTTAGGCTGCCACCCGTGATCCGCGCACTGACAGCACTCATAGCCCTGCTCACCGTCCTCGTCTTCGCCGGTTGCGGTGACGACGACTCCGACAGCAGCGGTTCGAGCGGTGGCGCCGCGACGACGGAGACGGCTGCCGATAGCGGCCAGGAGTGCGCGAAGGTCGAGGCGCCCGCGCCGAAGCCCGACGGCGGCGCCAAGAAGCCGACCGACAAGCTCGACCCGACCAAGACCAACACGGTCACCTTCCAGACGAGTTGCGGCGACTTCACCGTCACGCTCGACGTCAAGGGCGCGCCGAACACCGCGGCCTCATTTGCCTCGCTCGCGCGCAGCGGCTTCTACGACGACACGGTCTTCCACCGCATCGTGCCCGGCTTCGTGATCCAGGGTGGCGATCCGACGGGCAGTGGCATGGGCGGACCCGGCTACAAGACCGTCGACAAGCCGCCGAAGACGGCCACCTACAAGCGTGGCGTCGTCTCGATGGCGAAGACCGCGACCGAGAAGCCCGGGACGTCAGGCAGCCAGTTCTACGTCGTGACCGCCGAGGACGCCGGTCTGCCGCCGGAGTACGCGATCGTCGGCAAGGTCACCGAGGGCATGGACACGGTGATGCGGATCGAGGCGCTCGGCACGCCCAGTGAGCAGCCGTCGCGGCCAGTCTTGATCGAGAAGGCGACCTTCAGCGCGAGCTAAGCGAGTCAGCCCGCGGCGGCTCTCGCCGCTTGCCGGCGACGACCGAAGAACGCCAGACCGCCGAGCACGGCGACGACAATCAGCAGGCCGAGCACCAGGCCGCCGAGCGTGCCGACGCCGCCGAACGGCAGCGCGATCAGCTTGGCGAGCCCGAAGCCGATCGCGAGGATCGCGATGACCAGCAGGACGAGGATCAGGATGCCGCGTACGCGCGCCATCACGCCGGCGCTCGCGGCCGGGGCGATCAGGCCCATGATCCGCAGCATGAACAGCTGACGACCCGAGGGCGGCGCCTGGCCGAGCTTCTCGACGGCGGCCTTGAGATCATCGGGGCGGCGCTCGGCGAGCGCCATCGAGGCGTTCATCATCTGACGCAGTGCGGGACGCTCCTGCGGATGGCAGCCGGACAGTGCCTCGTTGAAGTACTTGCGTGCCGTGTCGGCGTCGTAGCGCTCGGCCAGCGC
>CBFGZN010000157.1:0-6335 GCA_965653255.1 uncultured Solirubrobacterales bacterium
GCGTTCTGGGGCGTCGTCGCCTTTTGCGTGGCGACCGGCATCGCGGTGTTCGTCCTGGCGCTGTCGGCCGGCCTGGTCTTCAGCAAGCGGATGACCAGCCCGATCCGCGCCATGCGATAGAAGCCGGTCAGCGTCGCGTGCGGGCCACGCTCGGCCCAGTTGTCGACCGTGGCGCGCACCAGCGGCGCCAGCAGCGTGCGCGCGTCGGCCGGCGCGATCCCTGCCCCAGCCGCGAGCTGCTCGGCGGCGGCCTGGAGCGTGACAAGGAAGTTCGAGGCGATCGAAGCGGCGGCGTGGTAGGCGGCCCGCTCGGAGTCGGAGATCTCGATCGGCGTCATGCCGAGTCGCAGCGCGAGCTCGCGCGCGACGGCGAGCGCCTCCGGTGTCGCGCCGGCGATCGCGGCGCCAACGCCGTCGAACGCGTCCGGGCCCTCGCCTCCGGCAAACGTCTGCAATGGGTGGAGGCCGAACGCCTCGCCTCCCCCAGCCGCTAGCGCTATAAGCGGCGTCGCGCCGCTCATGTGTCCCAGGAAGCGCTTGGCGTCTGCACCGACCGCCTCAGCGGCTCCCGCGATCTCGCCATCCGGGACGCAGAGCAGCACGATCTCGCTCCGTGGGGCGACCGAGCGGCCCAGCGGACCCTCGACGTCGATTCCAGCGGCCTCCAGGCCACGCGCCAACGCGGAGCCGAGCCGGCCGGCGCCGACGATCGCCACGCTCGAGATGGCGTGGCTCGGGGGTTTGGTGGGTGACAATTCCGTTCCAGTCCCTACGGGTACCGGTCGGTCTGATCGCGGTCCGTTCCCAAGCGGGTAACGGCCGTGACAAATGGTAGTCGCTCCTTGCTCATTAGGCTAATCGCCGATGGCGACGGCAGAGCAGAGGCGCGAGCAGCTTGTCGAGCTCTACAAAGAGGTGCGCACGTGCGAGCGCTGCCCGCTGTATGCCACCCGCACCCAGGCCGTGTTCGGTGCCGGGAACGCCAACGCCGACCTGATGTTCGTCGGTGAGGCGCCGGGTCAGCAGGAGGATCTCCAAGGGATCCCGTTCGTCGGTCGAGCCGGCAACCTGCTCAACGAGCTGCTGGCCGAGAATGGCCTCGCGCGCGACGACGTCTTCATCGCCAACGTCCTGAAGTCGCGACCGCCCGGCAACCGCGATCCCCAGCCGGACGAGATCGAGGCGTGCAAGCCCTACCTGTTCCGTCAGGTCGAGCTGATCGAGCCGACGGTGATCTGCACGCTCGGCAACTTCGCGACGAAGCTGCTGACCGGTCTGCCAACCGGGATCAGCCGCGTCCATGGCGTTCCCCAGGTCCACACGCTCGGCCAGCGGACAGTCCAGATCTTCCCGATCTACCACCCCGCCGCGGGTCTGCGCACGCCGAGCGTCAAGGAGCAGCTACGCGAAGACTTCAAGAAGCTGCCGGCGTTGCTAGCCGCCGGCCCTCCGCCACAGGAGCCAGCCGCGCCCGAACCAGTCGCAGACCCCGAGCCGGCCGCGGAACCGCCGCCCGACCAGCTCGACCTCTTCGGCTGAGCAGCCGCCGCGAAGAATCTCGAAGGTCGCGTAATTCGCCACGACCTCCCCGGTTGGACGGGTGTCAATCACACCATCCGACCAGGAGGTCGAAATGTTCCACAGGATCAGAAAGCATGCAAACCCGGCCTCGCTGCTCGCGATGGTCGCCCTGTTCGTCGCCCTCGGTGGCGTCTCCTACGCCGCCGCGACGATCGGCTCAGCCCAGATCAAGAACAACTCGGTCAAGGGCGTCGACATCAAGAACGGCACGATCGCCGCGAAGGACATCAAGAAGAGCACCCGCGACTCGCTGCGTGGTCAGCAGGGCCCGCAGGGAATCCCCGGACCGTCCGGTGACGCCTCGAGCCTATTCGCGGTCGTGACCGACTCCGCCGGCGCGGGCAACGCATCGCTGGTGCGTGGCAAGGGCGTAGTGTCGGTGGCCGAGGCAACCGGGATCCGCGTCCAGTTCAACCGTGACGTCAGCGGCTGCGCCTGGATCGCCAACAAGAACCAGCCCGATACGGGCGTCGCGGGCGCCGGCCTCGCCCAGGTGGGCTTGTCGACCACCGGCCCCGACACGATCGACGTGCGCACCCGCACGACGACCGGAACGATCACTGATGCGCCGTTCCACGTCACGGTCATCTGCTGACCGCGACTAGCCGTACTCGATCGGCCGGAGCACCTTCGCGGGTGCTCCGGCCACGATCGTTCTGGGCGGGATGTCGCTCGTGACGACGCTGTTCGCGCCGATCACCGCCCGCTCTCCGATCGTCACACCACTCGTGATCACGACGTTCGCCCCGCACCAGACATTGTCGCCGATCCGCGTCGGCCCTTTTGTCGTGGGACGGGCTTGTCGGGATCGTCGAAGCGGTGAGCCCCGTCGGTGACGAAGCAGCCATTGGCGAACATGCAGTGGTCACCGATCTCGACCAGCTCGACCGCCGCGACCATCACGCCCATGTTCAAGAAGGTCCCCGCGCCGATCGTGATCCGTGCCGGATCGGGCGCCGTCAGCCAGACGTTCGGCTCGAACAGCGTGCCCTCCCCCACTTCGAGCCGCCCGTCCCGCAGCAGCTCGAGCACCTCGCCCTGAATCGGCCAGCGCGCGAACGCCCCGCGCCGCGCCAACTCGCGATGGATCGCCAACCTCCGCCACGGCAGCGAGTCGCGCTCGTACCAGCGCCACTTGCGCCACCAGGTCTGCGCCGCCTCTAGGTCCACGCCGGGCAGCTTGGCAGAGCACAGACCGCAACCTTGAGTTGCCGTCGTGTTCTGGGGTCAGGAACGACACCGGCGGCAGCAGCACGTCCCGCCGCCGGCAAACCGAACCCGAAGCCAGGAGGCAGTACTCCATGAAGCGCATCCTGCGCCGGCGGCCGAGCCCTGCGCTCGTGGTCGCGGCAATCGCACTGTTCGCCGCTCTCGGCGGCTCCGCCTATGCCCTCTCGATAACCGGCGCGAGCGTGGTCAACGGCTCGCTGACGGGCTCCGACGTCAAGAACCGCTCACTGACCCAAGCGGATCTGAAAGGTCGAGCCCTGAAGGGCACGCTGATGATCAAGGACTCGGTCGGCTACAACGCCGTCAAGGAGCAGGTCCTCGACGCCTCGAAGTTCAAGCAGGTCAAGAGCGCGCAGGACTCCGACGCGCTCGCCGGCGCGGAGGGCGTGCGCGTCGAGCCGTTCTTCCTCGACAACAACCAGTCGAAGGCCGTCGCCACGGTCGGGCCGTTCACGCTGACCGCGCGCTGCCGCACCGACGTCGCCGATCAGATCGCCGAGATCGTCATCCAGACGAACCAGAACAACGCGGCGGTCGACGGAGCGACCAAGGACACGGCGTTCAACATCGGCGAGACGGTCGCGCTGGTCGCGGCCCAGGCGCCGACCGGGACCCCGGCCTTCGATCAGGAGGCCGCGGGCGCCGCGATCGCCCCCGACAACACCGAGATCCTCGGCCAGGAGCTATACGCCGGGGTGAGCGTGCTCGGCCAGGCCAACAAGTGCCGCTTCGGCGGGCTGCTCTACACGAGCTGAGCAACGCTCGAATCGGCTCGACGGAGGCCGCGATGGCCAAGCGCCATCGCGGCCGACGTCGCTACCGGTTGCGCTGCCAAAATCGTCTTCTGAGCGGGCAAATCGAGCGTTAGGGTCGGCCGCCAGGGCCTCGCAAAGAGGCCGACAAACCGTCCCAGGAGGATCCTCCCTTGCGCTACTCGCGACCCTCTCCCGCGCTAGTCATCTCCGTGCTTGCGCTCTTCGTCGCCCTCGGCGGTGTCGGCTACGCCGCCGCGACGATCAACGGCGCCGACATCAAGAACAAGACGATCGCCGGCAAGAAGCTCAAGAACAAGACGATCACCGGCGCGAAGATCAAGGGCAGCGCCGTCACCGGCTCCAAGGTGAAGGCCGGCTCGCTCGACAAGTCCGATTTCAAGGCCGGCACCCTGCTCCAGGGCCCCACTGGTCCGGCCGGCCCCGCAGGGCAGAACGCCGCGACGAACATCACCTACCGGACGTTCCTCGCGAACACTGCCGGCAACGGCGCGCTCGGAGAGGCAGGAGCGACCTGCAACGCCGGCGAGAAGCTGATCGGCGGCGGTGGCGGCTGGGTCAACAACGCGGTTCCGCCGACCTCCTACGTGCTCGACGGCACGGTGTCCGACAGCGGACCCGCAACGTCCGGCGACGACCCGATCGGCGAGGGCGAGACGCCGGGCGAGTGGCACGTCTCCGGCCTCAACACCTCGGGCGCAAACGCCCGCATGTATGCCTACGCGATCTGCGCCGCGCCTTAGACCGCTCGTCAGGCGGCCGTCGCGACCTTCGGGCGCGGCGGCCGTCGCTTCTTCGGCGCTGCCACTGGCTCGACGATCTCGGCGAGGAAGCGGCCGGTGTATGACCCTGCGGTGCCGGCGACCTGCTCGGGCGTGCCGCTGGCAACGACGAGGCCGCCCTCCTCGCCGCCTTCGGGCCCCATGTCGACGATCCGGTCCGAGGTTTTGATGACGTCGAGGTTGTGCTCGATCACGACGACGGTGTTGCCGTTGTCGACCAACCGCTGCAGCATCTCGAGCAGCCGCTCGACGTCGGCGAAGTGGAGACCGGTCGTCGGCTCGTCGAGGATGTAGAGCGTCCGGCCGGTCGCGACCTTCGCCAGCTCGGTCGCCAGCTTGACGCGCTGGGCCTCGCCGCCGGACAGCGTCGTCGCCGGCTGGCCGAGACGGATGTAGTCGAGCCCGACGTCGTGCAGCGCCTGCAGGCGGCGCTTGATCTTCGGGATGTGCTGGAAGAAGTCGAGCGCGTCCTCGACCGGCATGGCGAGCACGTCGGCGATCGTCTTGCCCTTGAAGCGGACCTCGAGCGTCTCGCGGTTGTAGCGGCGGCCGTCGCACTGCTCGCAAGGCACGTAGACGTCAGGCAGGAAGTGCATCTCGATCTTGATCTGGCCGTCGCCGCGACAGACCTCGCAGCGGCCGCCCTTCACGTTGAAGGAGAAGCGGCCCGGCTTGTAGCCGCGCGCCCGCGCCTCCTGGGTCTTGGAGAAGAGGTCGCGGATCGAGTCGAACAGGCCGGTGTAGGTGGCCGGGTTCGAGCGCGGCGTGCGCCCGATCGGCGACTGGTCGATGTTGATGATCTTGTCGACCGCGTCGAGGCCGCCGATGCCGCGGTGCGCGCCCGGCCGCTTCTTGGTGCGGTGCAGCCGGTTCGACACCGCCTTGTGCAGCACCTCGTTGACGAGCGTCGACTTGCCCGAGCCGGACACCCCCGTCACGCAGCAGAACACGCCGAGCGGGATCGCCACGTCGATGTCGCGCAGGTTGTGCTGCGACGCCCCCTGGATCGTGATCTCGCCCGTCGGCGCTCGCCGCTGCTCGGGCAGCGGGATCGACCGTGCGCCGGACAGGAACTGGCCGGTCGCCGACTTCCTGACCTTCATCACCTGCTTCGGCGTCCCCTGCGCGACCAGCTCGCCGCCGTGCTCGCCGGCGCCGGGGCCGAGGTCGACGAGATGGTCCGCCGCCAGCATCGTGCCCTCGTCGTGCTCGACGACGATCACCGTGTTGCCGAGGTCGCGCAGCCGTTGCAGCGTCGCGATCAGCCGCTCGTTGTCTCGCTGGTGCAGCCCGATCGACGGCTCGTCGAGGATGTAGAGCACGCCGACGAGGCTCGACCCGATCTGCGTCGCCAGGCGGATCCGCTGCGCCTCGCCGCCGGACAGCGTGGCCGCCGAGCGCTCGAGCGACAGGTAGCCGACGCCGACGTTGTCGAGGAAGCGCAGCCGCTCGTCGATCTCGCGCAGGATCAGCCGCGCGATCTGGCGCTCGGTCTCGGTCAGCCCCAGCTCCTCGAACCACTCGATCGACCGCCGCGCGGACATCGCGGTGAGCTGATGGATGCCGATGCCGCCGACCTTGACCGCCAGGCTCTCCGGCCGCAGCCGCGCCCCGTGACAGGCCGGGCACGGGCGGACCGACATGTACTCCTCGATCTTCTCGCGCGACCACTCGGAGTCCGTCTCCTTGTAACGCCGCTCGAGGTTGTTGACGATCCCCTCGAAGCGGGTCATGTACGACCGCTTGCGGCCATAGCGGTTCTTGTACGAGACGTAGATCTTGTCGCCGTTGGTGCCGTAGAGGAAGGTGTCGCGAACCTCCTCGTCGAGCTCCTCCCAGGGGGTGTCGAGATCGACCTCCCACTTCTCGGCGATCGCCTGGGTCATCTGGTCGTAGTAGTTCGAGGCGCTCGTCGACCACGGCAGGATCGCGCCCTCGCTCAGCGACAGCGACGGGTCGGGGACGATCA
>CBFGZN010000158.1:0-6325 GCA_965653255.1 uncultured Solirubrobacterales bacterium
CTTTCAACCGCTCGCCGCAGCCGGTGATCGTCCCACCGGTGCCCACGCCGGCGACGAGCACATCGACGCGGCCATCGGTATCGCGCCAGATCTCCTCGGCAGTCGTGCGGCGGTGGATCTCCGGGTTCGCCGGGTTCGAGAACTGGTCAGGGATGAAGGCAGGGGCTCGGGCGTCAGCAATCGCGCGTGCCGCGGCGACAGCCTCGTCCATCCCCCCCATCGACTCGGTGATCTGGACCTCCGCGCCGTAGAGCCGCAACAGGCTCTGGCGCTCGCGGCTCATCCCCTCCGGCATCGCCAGCACGAGGTCATAGCCGCGCGCCGCGCAGACGAACGCCAGCGCAATCCCGGTGTTGCCCGACGTCGCCTCGACGATCGTCGTCTTGCCCGGCTCGATCTCCCCCGCCGCCTCGGCCGCATCGATCATCGCCACCCCGATCCGGTCCTTGACGCTCCCGGCCGGATTCCCCACCTCGAGCTTCGCGATCAACTCCGCCCCACAGTCGGGCGCGATCCGCCGCAGCCAGACCAGCGGCGTGTCGCCGATCAGATCGGCGGGGTTGGAGGGAATCTCAGCCAACGCCATCGCGCGAGCCTATCGGGCGAGCTAGACTGGCCAGTGGTGAGTGCGAGGCTTTCCTCGTGCACGCGAGGCCCGGCACCTGCCGGGCCTTGTCGTTGGTGGGGCCCGGCGCGCACCGACGCCGGACCCCGGGGTGGCCGTTGCCTACGTCACCTGATCAAGACGATCAGGAGGGCAAGCAACGTAATGGTGAGTGCAAGGCTCTCCATCGGCATCACCTCCTATCCCGCGCCCGACGGTGCTCAGCGCACGTCTGCAAGACGGTTAGGAAGCTTGCCTCCACCCACCTGGATCTTCTGTAAGCGCGGCGCCTCGATCACCACGCCATCGCGACGATTCTGCGCGATATCGGCCACAACGCCGTAGCACCGAACAGTCGAATTCGACGCCTAGCTAGCCCAGCGGCTGGCAGCGTCTAGATGTAGTACATCGGCGAGCCGACGTCGGACTCGCGCTCGGCGAGGTCGGCGATCGAAGTCGTGCGCAGGACGGTCTTGAGCGCGCCGGTTGCCTCGGTCCAGACCTGGTCGGTGGCGCCGGGGCCGGAGCCGAGCTCGCCGTCGAGTAGCTCGGTGACCTCGAGGACGGTGACCTCGGCTGGTGGGCGGGCGAACAGATAGCCGCCCTTGACTCCACGCTGACTCTGGAGGATGCCGGCACGGCGCAGGGTCGCGAAGAGGCCCTCGAGGAACTGGACCGGGATGTCGCGGGCCTTGGCGATCTCGCCGATCGGAACCGGCTCGGCCTCGCCGCGACGGGCGAGCTCGGTGAGCGCGCGGACCGCATACGGCGACTTGGTCGTGATCGTCAACACCGGAGCGAGTCTAGTGCCCGTCGCGGCAGCCGCTGAGGGCGCGAACGCTAGGTTGCGGGCGATGCGGAACGCGCTGCGCACAGCTGCCCCCTTCGCCGCCCCGCTCGCGCTGATGGCGCTGATCTTCGCCTTCTCGGCGATGCCGAGCGACAACGAGCACCACAGCACGCTGATGTTCGTAATGCGCAAGCTGGCGCACTTCAGCGAGTACTTCGCGCTGACGGGTCTTTGGTGGTGGGCCCTGAAGACGCAGGTCGGCGGGCGGCGGGCGCTGCTGCCAGCGGTCGCGATCGCGTTCGGCTACGCCATCACCGACGAGATTCACCAGACGTTTGTCAGCGGCCGAACAGGCACACCCCGTGACGTCCTGATCGACGCCGCCGGGATCCTCACCGCGACGTGGCTAGTCAGGCGTTCGCTAGATCCAGCCGCGGTTCGTAGCGGTTAGGACCGCCTGGGCGCGGTCGGCCGCGCCGAGCTTCGCGTAGGTGTTGTGGAGGTGCGTGCGCACGGTGCTCGTCGACAGGTCGAGCTCGCCGGCGATCTGCTTGTACACCTTGCCTTCGGCGAGCTTGCGCAGGACGTCGAGCTCGCGCTTGCTGAGCGGACACGGGTCGACGTGACGGCGTCCGCCGCCGTTGCCGTCAGCGCAGTAGGGAAACTCGTACATCAGGCTGCGCAGGGCGTCTGGCGTGAGGTCGAGCGCCATGCCGGCGCCGAGCAGCTCGTTGCGATCGATCGGCTCGCCCTGGCCGTAGTGGGCGAGCATGTCGGCGAGGCGGACCATCGCCGCCTGGCCGTCGGCGTCCTCGGAGTGGTGGCGCTCGATCGAGGTCGCGAGGCCGTCGGGCAGGCCCCAGCGGCGGGCCAGGACGCCACCGACGACGGCGTGGTCGACGCCGAGCTCGCGCCGCTCGCGATGGACGCGCTCGCCAGGCGTACGGGCGTCGCCGTGGATCTGCTCCGGGTAGGCCGGGTAGGACTGGACGAGGACGAGCTTGCCGATGTCGTGGACGAGCGCGGCGGTGAGCAGCGAGTCGCGCCCCTCGTAGCCGATCTCGCGGGCAATCTTGTCGGCGGCGGCCTGGGTGGCGACGGCGTGCAACCGGAAGCGCTCCGGCATCACGTCCCAGCCGGGGCTGCGCTCGAAGAAGTCGAAGGTCTGGGCGCGCTGGGCGAGCTGCTCGACGCGCTCGTAGCCGAGCACCTCGACCGCCTCGCGGATGTCGGAGATCTTGCCGCGGCGCGGCGTCGAGATGCCGTTGGCGATCCGCAGCACGGTCGATACGAGCGCGACGTCGGACTCGATCGCCTCGACGATCTTGCCGGTCTCCGCCGGAACCTCGCCGACTACGCGCAGCACGCGGGTGCGTGACTCTTCGAGCGCCGGGAACGCCTCGAGCGCCTCGAAGGCGGCCGTCAGGCGACGGCCGTGGCCCTCGCTGGGTCGCCCGATGCCCTTCGCCGCCGAAGCAGGGGTGTTTGAGATGAGAGTCTGCACTTCAGGGCACCTATCGGCACCCCGTTGCAGGGCTTGAGCCTCGGATTACGGCGAAGCGCCCGGCGGGTGCGCACGAGAATCTCCCTGCGCGAGCGCGTCGTCGATGCGGAGCAGCGTCTCGTCGCGTCCGAGCGCCACCACCGCCGCGAGGCGGACTGGCTGGAAGACCTCGCGCGGCTTGACGTCGAGCTGTTCGACGACCGCGCGCAGCGCCGCCTCGACGCCCGCGTCGTCGAACGGCTCGACCTGCGCTATCGCCTCGCGCGCGGCAGCCAGGCGCGCGTGAGCGCCGTCGCCCATCACCTTCGCCCACGCCTTCTCGTCGTAAGGCTGGCGTTCGACGAGGAAGCCGGCGAGCGGCCAGAACTCGTCAAGCGTCTGCATTTTGTCCTGGGCGAGCGTCGCGGCCTGCTCGAGACCCTCGCGACCGAGCCGCTGCTCGAGCCGACGCGCCAGCTCTGCCGGCGGCAGCTCGCGCAGGTAGCGGCCGTTCATCCAACGCAGCTTCTGCTCGTCGAAGACCGCCGGCGACTTCGACACGCGCGCGAGATCGAAGTTCTCGACCATCTGCTCGGTCGTCATCAAGGTCGTCGAGTCGTCGAGCGACCAGCCGAGCAGCGCGATGTAGTTGCGCACCGCCTCCGGCAGGTAGCCGGCGTCGCGCAGCTCCTGCACCGACGCGGCGCCATGGCGCTTCGACAGCTTCTTGCCGTCGGGGCCGTGCAGCAGCGGCAGGTGGGCGTAGGTCGGCGTCTCGGCTCCAAGCGCCTCGAGCACCAGCAGCTGCTTCGGCGTGTTCGACAGGTGATCCTCGCCGCGCACGACGTGGGTGATGCCGGCGTCGAGATCGTCGATCGCGACGGCGAAGTTGTAGAGCACCGATCCATCGGCGCGGGCGATCACGAGGTCGTCGATGTGGATGTGGTCGAAGCGGGTGTCGCCGCGGATCGCGTCGTGGACGACGGTCGTGCCCTCGTCGGGCACGCGCAGGCGGATCGCGCCGTCGCTCTCGGCCTCGCCGCGGAAGCCGCGACCGGGGTGCTGCTCCTTCCACGCCTTGACTTCCTCCGCCGCGGCGTTGGAGTGGTAGGCGTGACCGCTGTCGAGCAGTTGCTGGAGCGCGTCGCGGTGCCGATCGGCGCGTTCGCTCTGGAAGACCGGCCCCTCGTCGAAGTCCAGCTCGAGCCAGCGCAGAGCGTCGAGAATCTGTTCGACGTTCTCCTCGGTGGAGCGCTCCCTGTCGGTATCCTCGATCCGCAGCACGAGGTCGCCCCCGGACCCGCGGGCGAAGAGCCAGTTGAACAGCGCCGTGCGCGCGCCTCCGATGTGGAGAGCGCCGGTGGGCGAAGGAGCGAATCGGACTCGGATGGACACGGGGGCGGCATGCTAATCGGCGCGCACGTTTCTACTGCCGGCGGCCTCGTGAAGGCGCATGGCCGCGGCGTCGAGATCGGCGCCGACGCGATCCAGGTCTTCAACCAGTCGCCGCGGATGTGGAAGCCGACGCGTTGGAAGGACGACGACATCGCGGCGTTCGGCGAGCTGATGGCCGACGGGCCGATCAAGTCGATCGTCATCCACGCCGTCTACCTCGTCAACTGCGCCTCGAAGGAGCCCGAGATTCGGACGAAGTCGCTGGCGTCGCTGAAACACTCGCTGCGGATGGGTGACGCGATCGGCGCCGACGGCGTCGTGCTGCATCCGGGATCGACCGTCGGCGAGCCGCACGAGGAGGCACTGAAGCGCGTCGGCGACGCCCTCGGCGAAGCGCTCGACGAGTCGGATTCCTGCCCGCTGCTGCTCGAGGACACCGCCGGCGCCGGCAACACGCTCGGCCGCTCGTTCGACGAGCTGGCGCGGCTGGTCGAGCTTGCTGGCGGTCGTGAGCGGCTGGGGCTCTGCCTCGACTCCTGCCACCTGCTCGCCAGTGGCTACGACGTCCGGACCGCCGACACAGTCGCGAGGGTGATGGACGAGTGCGAGGCGACGGTCGGCAAGGGCCGGCTGCGTTGTCTGCACGTCAACGACTCGCTGACACCACTCGGGTCGAACCGCGACCGTCACGCCGCGCTCGGCGAGGGTGAGATCGGCGCGCGCGGCTGCGGAGCGTTCCTCTCCGAGCCGCGCTTCGAGAATCTGCCGGCGATCTTCGAGGGGCCGGGCCTGGAGGGCAAGGCCCCGACCGCCGCGGACATCGAGCGGGCGCGCGAGCTGCGACGCAACGGGCTGCGCGCCCGCGCCCGGCGAAAGTAGCCGACCCGAGCGCGATCGAAGCTGTGTAACAACCGCTTGCCGGTGCGCACAGCACGGTCTACCCTGCATATCTGCATGGGATTGGCTGCTCACCCCGACTTCCAGAACTGGCTCGCGTGCTATGCCGCGCGCCACGAGCTGATGCACGGCGACGGGCCGGCCTCACCCGCTGGGATCTGCGACGGCTGCGGCGATCCGCTCGAGCAGCCGCTCTCGGTAGCCCCCTTCTGCGTCGTCTGCCTCGCCGAGCAGTACGGCTACGACCGTGCCCAGTCGGCGGCGCGAATCGCCACGGCGTTGCGGATCGCGATCGCGGCGGAGGTGGGCACTCCGCTGAGCGACGTCCGGGCGGCGGTCGAAGACGTTCTCGAGGACCTAGAGCCGGTCGCGTAGATCGAAGTCGGCGGCACCCGGCTTCTCGAAGAAGCTCGGGTTGACGCACTCGAAGGCGTCGCCGTGGCCGTCGTAGGCCCGCTCGACGGTCGAGCGGCAGCGCTCGAGCGGAACGCCGGTCATCTTGACGCCGCCGTAGCCGTGGCGGGTGCGCTGCGCCGCCTCATAGACCGCAACGTCGATCTCGGCGCGAAAGACCTTGTTCATGCAGCCCATGAAGCGGGCGCCAGTCTCCTCGTCGTCATAGAGGTAGAGGAACTCGCAGCCGCTTTCGATGCAGCCGGCGGGATGGACGACGCGGTCGCAGAACGCGCAGCACTGGCGACACTCGTGCTGCTCGCTCAGGTTCGGTAGCGCAGTCGGCTCCACTCCGGGGAGGGTAGCGCCGGTAGCCGGCTAGGCAGCCACGGATACGCCAGGCAGCGCACCGAGCTCGGCGAGGCAGTTGCTGTCCTCCGCCTTGATGCGGTACTCGTCGCCGAGCTTGAGGCTGCGCTGACCGACGCGCAACAGCAGCTCGTGCTCGCCGGGGAAGATCTCGACCACCTGCTTGAGCTCATCGAGCAGGCTCTCCGGGACATCGCCGGGCACGTTGAGCGTGACCAGCTTCGCGATCCGCTTGACCTCGGGCTCGGCGGCCGCCTCTGCCGCGGCGAGCTCGACCTCCTCCGCCGTCGGCTCAAAGGCGGTGACCTCCTGGGCGACGAGCTTGACCTCTCCCGCCTCCTTCTTGTCGACGCGGCCGCGGACCGTGATCACCGAGTCGACCTCGACCTTGTCG
>CBFGZN010000159.1:0-6286 GCA_965653255.1 uncultured Solirubrobacterales bacterium
CTCGTCGTCGCCGGAGACGGCGAACTCGATCGGCTTCACGGCGATCTTCCCGCTGACGTTCGCTTCGTCGGCGTTCGTGCCGGTGGCGTCGATGCCGGACGGGCTGAAGCAGTTCGCCGAGGTCAACCCGATCACGACGGTGGTCGACGCGGTCCGCCACCTCTGGCTCTCGACGCCGGCGCACTCCGACGTCTGGATGTCGTTCGTCTGGTGCGTGGTGCTGATCGCGATCTTCGCCCCGCTCGCCGTGCGGCGCTACCGGGTGGTGAGCGTCTGAGCGGGGTCGGCGACGTTCCGCCCGCTCCGCGCGTGACCTCCTCGCGCACCGTCTACGAGAACAAGTGGATGCGGCTGCGCGAGGACCGCTTCGTGCGCGCGGACGGGTCGGAGGGTCTGTACGCCGTCGTCGACAAGGCCCCGGCGACGGCGGTGATCGCGATCGACGGCGACGAGACGGTGCTCGTCGAGCAGTTCCGCCACCCGGTCGGCGCGCGGTTCTGGGAGCTGCCGCAGGGGGCGTGGGACGGGGAGGATCAGCCCGATCCCGAGCAACTCGCGCGCGGCGAGCTCGCCGAGGAGACCGGGCTGCGCGCCGGATCAATGGAGAAGTTGGGCCGGCTTTTCTTCGCCTACGGAATCACCGGCCAGCCGTTCGACGTCTGGCTGGCGACCGACCTGACGCAGGGCGAGCAGGCGCTCGAGCCGGAGGAGGAGGGGCTGCGCGTCGGTAGGTTCCCGCTCGCGCGCGTGGAGCAGATGATCGTCGACGGGACGATTGCCGATTCGGCGACGGTGGCGGCGTTCGGGCTGCTGCGACTGCGCCGGCCGGAGCTGCTGCCGATGCGGTGACGGACGCGGCTGCGCGTCCGGGTCTAGTGTCGGCGCGGTGAGCGTCGCGCCGTCACCACGTCCCACGCGCTGGCGGATGCTCGCGCCGCTGCTGCCGGTGGGTCTCGTCACGTTCGCGCTAGGCACGCTGCTCGACGTCGCCGGTCTCGACAGCGCGTTCCTATTCGCGGCGCTGCTCGTCGGGCTGGTCGTGGCGCTGCTGTTGCCGGGCAGCCGCACGACGATCCCGCGCCGCTGGTTCATCGCCGCTCAGGCGACGCTCGGCGTGATGCTCGGCACGTTCATCGAGTCGTCGTCGCTCTCGTCGCTGGCCGACGATTGGCTGCCGGTGGCGGTGGTGAGCGTCGGGACGCTGGTGCTCAGCATCGCCGCTGGGCTGGTGCTGACGCGGACGACCGAGCTCGACGCGCCGACGGGCGCACTCGGGATGGTCGCCGGTGGCGCGTCGGGGATCGTCGCGATGGCCGACGAGCTCGGGGCCGACGCGCGGCTGGTGGCGTTCATGCAGTACCTGCGCGTGCTGGTCGTGGTGCTGTCGATCCCGATCGTCGTGGCGCTTGGCTTTCCGACGGCCGGGGGCGGAGGCGGGCCGGACGACGGCCCGCTGCTCGCCGGGCTGAGCGACTGGCTGCTGACGATCGGCGTGGCGGTGGTCGGCGCCTGGGCGGGGCGGCTGACCAAGCTACCGGCGGCGACGCTGCTCGGCCCGCTGCTACTCGCTGGCGCGATCACCCTGGCTTGGCCTGACGCGCTCGACGTGCCGCCGCTGGCGCGCGAGCTTGCGTTCGCGTTGATCGGGCTCGAGGTCGGCTTGCGCTTCACGGCCGAGACGCTGCGCGCGATGGGCCGGCTGCTCGTGCCGGTGATCGTCGCGATCCTCGCGCTGATGGCCGGCTCGTTCCTGTTCGCGCTCGGCCTGAGCGCTACCACCTCGGCGAGCCTGCTCGAGGCCTACCTGGCGACGACGCCCGGCGGTCTCTACGCGGTGCTCGCCGTGGCGTTCGGCGCGGGCGCCGACACGACGTTCGTGGTGGCGGTCCAGACCCTGCGTCTCCTGTCGCTGGTGATCTTGGCGCCATTCGTGGTTCGATGGGTCGTTCGCCGGGTAGCTCGGGCGTGATGCTCAAGTCATTGCTCAAAGCCCACGCCGCCAAGCGCGGCGCGCGCATGCTCCCCGGAGGCTGGATCACTCTCGCGGCGCTGCATCCGCGCAGCCGTCGAATTGGCGCCGCCGCCGCACGCCGTGGCTGGCGTGAGATTCAGAAGCGCCGGCACTAGCTGCCGACGCCTGGCGTCGAACGACCTCCGTGACGGCGAGCCTGCGGTCTGCCGCCGCGCGCGAGAGACTTGACGTCCTGAAGCGCTCCGACCTCCGTCCGCTCCTGCTCGACCGCGCCGCCGCTCTGCGGATTGCTGCGCCACGCATAGCGCTCGCTGCGGCGGCGGCGGGCGTCGCATGGTTCATCGCCAACGACGTACTCGACAACGAGCAGCCGTTCTTCGCGCCGATCGCGGCGCTGCTGACGCTCGGCCTGGCGGTCGACCGCCGCGGCACGCGCGCGTGGGAGCTGGCGCTGGGCGTGGCGCTCGGCATCGGCGTCGCCGACCTGATCGTGATCGCCACCGGAACGGGCACCTGGCAGCTCGTCTTGGTCATCTGCCTCGCGATGTCCGCCGCGGTGATCGCGGGCGGCGGCGTGCTGTTGGTGAACCAGGCCGCGATCTCGGCGGTGCTCGTGACGACGTTGCAGATGCCGCAGGGCTCCTACTCGGGCGAGCGGTTCGTAGACGCGCTAGTCGGCTGCGGGGTGGCGCTGATCGTCAACGCGCTCGTCCCGGTCAACCCGGTGCGGCACGTGCTGCGGCAGATCGAGCCGCTGTTGGCGCGGCTGTCCGGGACGCTGGTCGACATCGCCGACGCACTGGCGGCCGGCGACCACGACGCCGTCCAGGAGGCGCTCGAGCGTGCCCGCGACCTCGACCCGGCGGTGCGCGAGCTGCAGATCGCGGTCGGCGCGGGCCGCGAGACGACTCAGATCGCCCCGACGCGCCGTCGCGAGCGAGAGCGCGTCGAGCGGCTTGCCGCCGCCGCCCACTCAGTCGATCTCGCGATCCGCAACACGCGCGTCCTCGCCCGCGCCGCGCGCCGCGCGATCGAGCTCGACGATCGCATCCCCGAGCTGGTGACTGACGCCATCCGCGATCTCGCCGCCGCAACCCGCGGGCTAGACCGCCACCTCGCCGATCCCAAGCCCGACTCGCCCGCCGTCGATGCCGCCCTGCGCGCCTCCGCCCGAGCGACCGCGACGCTCGAGCAGACCGGGAACCTGTCGGTCAACGTGATCGTCGGCCAGGTTCGCGCGACCGCTACCGACCTGTTGCGCGGTCTCGGCCTGTCCTCCGACGAAGCAATCGCCCGCGTCCGCTCGGCGCGCGACGAGCTGCAGATCTAGCGGGAGCGGTGCTACTGCTCGGGCCGGTCGGTCTTCGGAGACCCGGGCTCGCCGGGCTTCTGCTTCAGGTGGTCGGCCGCCCGCTGCGCCTTCTCCTTCGCCGTCCCCTTGCCGGTCGCGATCTCACGCAGCTTCTCCGCATCCCGCTTCAGCCCATCCGTGCCGCCCCGGCTGTCGACCACCTTCTTCGCCTGGTCCGCCGCCTGGTTCGCAAGCCGACTCCACTTCATCTCAATCCTTTCCTCGGGACCCTCCAGGTTAGGCCCATCCACACCACATCCCCGATCCGCCTAGAATGGCCTGCCGGCCCCTCCAGGGCCACTTGCGCCCGTAGCTCAGCTGGATAGAGCGTCGGTCTACGGAACCGAAGGTCAGAGGTTCGAATCCTCTCGGGCGCGCTTCGTGCTTTCAGAGGCGACCATCCAGAAGGCTGGGAAGGCCCTCGCTGATGAGGCCGGCGGTTCTGCGCGTGTGATCCTTTTCGGATCGCACGTCCGCGGGGAGGCGGACAATCGAAGCGACTTGGATTTCCTTGTGGTTGAGCCCGATGTCGATGATCGATTTGCCGAGGCCGCTCGGCTGATGGGGGTAGTAGGCCGACTTGGCGTCCCGGCCGACGTGGTCGTAGTGAGCGAGGACTACGCTCGCGAGTGGGGCGCAGTCCAGGGCTCGATGATTCACGAGGCTATGACTCAGGGGCGCGTCGTTGTCAACTCCGCCTGAGCCACCCGACCTTGCGCTCCTGTTGAGCCGTAAGGCGGCAGGGGATGAGGACGTGGTGCGCCGGCTAATCGACATTCCCGAGGTTATGGACGAGACGCTTGGCTTCCATGCGCAGCAGGCGTCGAGAAGCTGATTAAGGCTGTCCTCGTTCGCAACGGCGTCGCCTACGACCGCACGCACAACATTGCCTACCTACTGACGCTGCTGGACGGGGCCGGAGTGGAAGCCCCGGCGGGAGTTCGTCAGGAAGACCTGATCGCTCTCTCGCCATGGGCCGTCCAGTTTCGCTACGACGACGAGACCCACGCGGTGCTCGATCGTCCTGCCACTCACCGCGCAGTTGACAAGACGCGAGCATGGGCCGATGCCCAGCTCGATGAAGCACTACCTCGGTAGTCGCCGTCGAGCAGTTCCGCAGGGCGGATCGGATGCTGGGCGATTCTGAATCCGCAGCCTGTCGGGATGGGACAGTGGAATGGCAGGTCGGATATGGCGGTGCTAGTTGCTCAGCAGCTGCTTCAACTCCCTCGCGACAATGTCGAAAGGGCTCTCAAGGAGCTTCTTATTCGCCAGCACAACAGCAACATCCCCACACAGAATCGCGATGAGTTCATCGGGCTTTGCCAGCGGATGAGCGACGACCTACTTGGCTTTCAACGAATCCTTGACGCCGATGTCCGCGAGGCTAGATGAGGCTGACGTGGCCGAACGGGATGCGGGTCTCACAACGGGGCGAGGCGATCGCGCTGCTCGAATGGATGGAGGCGATGAGTCGCGCTGACGGCGCTGACGGCGGGTAGCGGTCCAGACGCCGTCGTACGGCGGCGCAATGATCCGCGAGTGGGAACGACCATCAAGCTAGGTCCAAGCACCGGCGGCGGGGACGGCTATCGCAACGACTTTCTGCTCGAGCGCGATCTGAAGTCACCGATCACGGTTGACGCCTCCGAGCTCGGGCCAACCCATCCGATGTTCTTGATTCGGCTGCGACTGTTCGTCGACTGGCATCTCGCTGCCGGCCATGCGGTGTCTGTGACCTCGCCCAGCGATCCCGCGGTTGCGCAACACCTCGCCGACATGCGCATCGCCGAAGGCTTGCCGAGCGGCATATTCGGCCCCCTCCCATCGGCACGCTCGGAGGCGGCGGCGGTGTTGGATCTTCGGCGGCTGTCCAGCTACCACGCGATCCTTCACGGCGATAGCGAGTTGGGTGCCTATGTTGCCGCGGATCGTCTGGACTACCCGCAGCCAACCTTTCGGCTGGCGATCGCAGATCTGGGAATCGGAATTCCCGAGCACATCCGGGCACAGCACCCCGAGTGGCAAGACGACTCAGGCGCCATTGGTCGAGTCCTGGATCGGGGCGTGACGGGTACTGGCGACCGAATGCGTGGCAATGGCTACGCCGAGGTTCTCGACCAGGCGCATGGCGCGCAGTTGCGCCGCGCGATGTCGGCTCTGACGCTCGACGTCCGCTCGGCGAAGGGGCACGTGCGGGTTCGCCTGGTCGACGAGGCGGTGATCGTCGATCCCGTGGAGGTCACGCGACCTCGGCGTGGGACCTGGATCAGCTATGACGTTGTCTCGGTCGAGTGATTAAGTCGGACGGTGTCCGTGAGAGGCGATATCGTCGGCAGGCAGATGTGGTCAAGCGAGCCTGAGGAGCGGAGATGGTGACCCGATTCCTACTGAGCGAGTTCGGCACGTCGTTTGCGACGCGCGGTCGGGGGCAGGAGCTCCGCGAGCAAGCACTAGAGCGCGCGGGTGGTTCCTCGACGCTGATCGTGGACTTCGCCGACGTGCAGCACGTGAGCTACTCGTTCGCGGACGAGTTTGCTGGCAAGCTCGTCGCGGGGGGCGATGATCTCGCGGTGGAGATCACGCATACATCGGAGACTGTCGGCCGCACGGTCGAGGACGCAATGCGGCGTCGCACGGCGCCGCTTGCCTGCTAGCCGGCCTTCCTCACCGGCTGCCGGCGCATTACCCAACTGATCGACGACACACCAGGTAGAGAGGACTCGCCTCAGTCGTCGCCGCGCGAGCGATGAACGGCGGCTACGACGTTGGGCATCGGCTCGCCGGTCAGCGTCTCGCCCCAACCGGCCGGCAGCGGCGCCATCTCGGGCTTATCGACGGGGGTCCGCGCGGCCATCTCGTCCAGGTTGGTTGCCCGGTAGTCGATCGCTGCCTGGACTTGCTGCTCGGTGAGGTTGAGCAGTTCAGCGGTCGCGCGAACTGTGGCCTTGCCGTCCGGGTGG
>CBFGZN010000160.1:0-6251 GCA_965653255.1 uncultured Solirubrobacterales bacterium
CGGCAAACTTGGCCGCGTCGATCCCGGGCACCTTGCCTTCGAGCGTCAGCGCGCTGCCGGTAATGCCCGTCCCCGGGATCAGCTCGACCGCCGCGGCCGAGGCTGCGTCGCGCGCGGGTGAGGGCTCGTCGGCGGACATCGCGGGCGCAGCATCGCCTCTGCGGCGGACAGAATGCATCCGCTACGATCTAAGTCAGGTCGTATCAACTTGTCTGATGCGGGCGTTGACGGCTAGTGCTCGACCCGCTACACTGCTTATCAATCGTAAGTTAATCCCAGGTAGGGAGAAGCGCATGGAGACGGAGAAGCAGACGCTGCTGTTGGTACCGGTTGACGACTCGGTCGTCTTCCCCAACATGACGGTGACGCTGGTCGTCGACGTCGGCGACGAGGAGCGGGTGCTGCTCGTGCCGCGCGAAGACGACGAGTTCGCCTCGGTCGGCACCGTGCTGCTGGCCTGGCTGTCGTCGCAGTTCTCGCCGGCCTGGGCGTTCCGCTACATGGCGGTCGCGATCCCGCCGGTGCTCGTGTGGGTCGCGGCCGGCCTCGCGTCGGCGCCCTCGGTCGGCACCGTCGCCGAGGTCTCCGACCATGTCCGTCTCCCCGGTGGCGGCCACGCCGTCGCGCTGACCGGCCTCTACCGCGGCATCGCGGGGGCCGCCCACACCGACGTGTCGGGCGATCTGCGTGTCGACGTCGCCGCGCACCCCGACGACGAGCCCGTCGACGGCCACACGCGCGATCTCGAGCGCGAGTACCGCGCGGTCGTTGAGGAGCTGCTCGAGCTGCGCGGCGACGACGGCCGGATCGCCGCATTCGTCCGCTCGATCAGCGAGCCGGGCACGCTCGCCGACACCTCGGGCTACTCGCCCGACATCTCCTACGAGCAGAAGGTCCAGCTGCTCTCGACGCTCGACGTGACCGAGCGGCTCGAGCTGGCGCTGAAGCTGCAGCGCGAGCGGCTCGCCGAGCTGCAGGTGCGCAAGCAGATCCGCGACGACGTCCAGTCGGGCGCCGACAAGCAGCAGCGCGAGTACTTCTTGCGCAAGCAGATGGAGTCGATCCGCAAGGAGCTCGGTGAGGACGATGCCTCGGTCGCCGACGAGTACCGCACGAAGATCGAGGAGTCCGGCATGCCGGAGGCCGTCCGCGAGCAGGCCGAGAAGGAGCTGGCCAGGCTCGAGCGGATGGGCGAGCAGTCGGGCGAGAGCTCGATGATCCGCACCTACCTCGACTGGCTGGTCGCCGTGCCGTGGGACAAGCGCTCCGAGGAGCGGCTCGATCCGACCCACGCGCGCGAGGTGCTCGACGCTGACCACGCCGGGCTCGAGGACGTCAAGGACCGGATCGAGGAGCACATCGCGGTGATGAAGCTGCGCCGCGAGCGCGGTCTCGGCGACGATGCGGGGGAGGGCTCGGATCGCAAGCGCGGCGAGGGCGCGATTCTGACCCTGATCGGGCCGCCCGGAACCGGCAAGACCTCGATCGGTGAGTCGATCGCCCGCGCGACCGGACGCGAGTTCGTCCGCATGTCGCTCGGTGGCGTCCGCGACGAGGCGGAGATCCGCGGCCACCGCCGCACCTACATCGGCGCGCTGCCGGGACGGCTGGTCCGCGCGCTGCGCGACGCCGGGACGATGAATCCGGTGATCCTGCTCGACGAGGTCGACAAGGTCGGCGCCGACTGGCGCGGCGACCCGTCGGCGGCGCTGCTCGAGGTGCTCGATCCGGCGCAGAACCACTCGTTCCGCGACCACTACCTCGACGTCGAGCTCGACCTGTCGCAGGTGCTGTTCATCGCTACGGCCAACGTGGCCGACACGATCCCCGGCCCGCTGCTCGACCGGATGGAGGTCGTGCGCTTCGACGGCTACACGACCGACGAGAAGCTGGCGATCGGCCGCGACTACCTCTGGGGCCGCCAGCGCGAGCGCAACGGCCTGCGCGAGGACGAGGTCGAGGTCTCCGACGACGTGCTGCGCACCGTGATCGCGGAGTACACCCGCGAGGCGGGCGTGCGCGGACTGGAGCGCGACCTCGGCACGATCCTGCGCAAGACGGCGACGAGGATCGCCTCGGGCAAGGCAGAGGCGCCGGTGACGGTCGACATCGAGACCGTCCGCGACGCGCTCGGGAGGCAGCGCTTCTTCCAGGAGGCGGCGGAGCGCACCGCGGTTCCCGGCGTGGCGACCGGCCTGGCGGTGACCGGCGCCGGCGGCGACGTGCTGTTCGTCGAGGCGACCGGGATGAAGGGCAAGGGCGACCTCGTCCTGACCGGCCAGCTTGGCGACGTGATGAAGGAGTCGGCGCGGATCGCGCTCTCCTACGCGCGCGGCCACGCCGACGAGCTCGGGATCGCGGGCGACGCCTTCGACGACCGCGAGTTCCACGTCCACGTCCCCGCGGGAGCGATCCCGAAGGACGGACCGAGCGCCGGGATCACGATGACGACCGCGCTGGCGTCGCTGCTCAGCGGCCGTCCGGTCAAGCACACGGTCGGGATGACCGGCGAGGTCACCCTCCAGGGCCGCGTGCTGCCGATCGGCGGGCTGAAGCAGAAGGTGCTCGCCGCCCATGCTGCCGGCCTGACCGACGTGATCCTGCCGGAGCGCAACCGCGGCGACCTCGACGACGTGCCCGAGGACGTCCGCGAGCAGATGACGTTCCATCCGGTGATGACGATCGGCGAGGTGCTCGACGTAGCGCTCGAGCCGGCACGCAGCGGAGTTCAGGCCACCCACTAGAGCCAGTACCACGGCAACGGTTATCGTGCGAGAGGAGTCATGGGATTCCTCTCGCGCGAGATCGTCCGTAGGGCAGCGCCGCTGGTGATGGCGGGCGCTGCCGGCGCCGCGGGCGCCGCTGTGATCGCGCGGCGGAGGATGAGCGAACGGCGCAGGCTGAGCCTGGTGTCAGGCCCGCCGCAGCCCGCGCCGCCACAGCCGGCACCTCCGGGACCCGCGCCTGGGCCGCCGGAGCCGCCAGCTCCGATGCCAGAGCCGCCCAGTCCCGTGCCGGACCCGATTCCGGCGCCCGAGCCGACCCCGGAGCCTCAGCCGGCCCCGACCCCGGTTCCCGATCCTTCGCCGGCGCCAACGCCGCCGCCAGAGCCCGAGCCGCCGGTGGCGGCTGAAGCCGACCTCGAGCGGACGGTGCGTGACGCGATGGCCAGCCAGCTAGATGCGGCGGGCGGAGACGTCGACGTCGAGGTTGCCGGCCGGATGGTCGTGTTGCGCGGCCGCGTCGACAGCCCAGAGTCGATCCGCGAGCTCGAGCGGGCCGCCGCCACGGCGCCTGGGGTAGAGGGCGTGCGGGTGCTGTTGCATCTGCCCGGGCGGATGGCGAAGCGCCGCTAGGCACAGCCTTCCGCGACGTTCTGCCGGCCAATCTGATTCACTTTCGCACTTCGAATCGACTAATAGCCGAGTCTCTGCTGCTCAGGCAGCGGGGAACGGGGGAACCACTGGGGTTCGGCCAATAGGCGGGACCCCCGGGGCGAATCGCCGCCAGCGTGCGGCGTAGCGCACTTTCCAGCGCGAGCCCGTCAGCTCACCTCGTAGGCACCGGAAAGAGGAGACGTCCGTTGCGCCGTCGTTTGCATGTTGGGCTGTTGTCGTTGTCTGCGCTCGCTCTGCTGAGCGTGGCGCCAGCCGTCACGCCGGCCCTCGCCGACGATCCGAGCGTCAGCGCCGGGGACGCGGCGACCGCATCGACCGAGGTGACGCTGCGCAAGGGCGATCGCGGCCGTGCGGTACGGCGCCTGCAGCGCAAGCTCGGCGTCGCGGCCGATGGCGTCTTTGGTCCGCAGACCGACCGCGCGGTGCGGCGCTTCCAGCGTCGCAACGGCTTGACCGCCGACGGCATCGTCGGTCCGATGACGCGTGGCAAGCTCGGACTGGCTCGCTTCAGCAGCGCCGACGTGCGGCATCCGTCCAAGGACGCACCGGCGGGTGACGACGGCGACAGCAAGGTCAAGCTACCGCGCGTGCTGCGCGAGATCGCCGAGTGCGAGTCGGGCGGCGACCCGCGAGCTGTCTCGTCCAACGGCCTCTACCGCGGCAAGTTCCAGTTCTCGCGCGAGACATGGAAGGCCGTCGGCGGCCGTGGCGCGGATCCCGCCAAGGCATCCGAGGCGCATCAGGACCGGATGGCGCTGCGGCTGTACCGCCAGCGCGGCGTGGCGCCCTGGCCCGCCTGCGGGGCTCAGGCAACCAGTTAGCGACGCGGGCTAGCCCGCGGGCTGTTCGCTGTGCTCGCGTAGGTCCGCCAGTGCGGCCTCACGCGTCGAATGCGCGCTGAGGCGGGCGATCAGCCCGTCGCGGATCACGTGGACGAAGTAGAGGTAGGCACCGGAGGTGCCGTCGGCTGAACGGATACGACGGTGACCGGCGACCAGCACGGCGTCGCCCTGACCTTCGAAGCTGTAGGGCGACGCCTCGAACGTCTGGCCCTGGGCGTCGAATGCGTCGAAGAAGCGCCGGACGCCGTCGTGGCCGGGGTATTCGGTTCCGTCGACCGCGACGAACTCGACGTCGGGCTGGAGCAGGGGCAGGGCGGCCTCCACGCCACCCTCTCGGTACGCGGTCCACATCCTCCTGACCAGGTCATGCGAGCCCTCCATGACGAACATGACCTTATCCGTCGAGTTGGGCCGGGGCGTACATGAGGGGGGCAGGATTCCCGCGCATCGACCCTCTCAAACACGATGGAGGCGATCGAGGAACTGGCTGGCGCGCTGCGTCAGCGGCTGATCGAGCGGGCTAGGGCGGGGGAGTCCGGAGGCGAAGTCGGTGACGAGATTGCCGCTCTAGTCGAGTGCGAGGCGGCGGCGCTGTCGGATTCCGAGCGCACGGCATTGCGCGAGCGTGTGCTGCTCGCCGCGACCGGGCTTGGCCCGCTCGAGGCGCTGCTCGCCGATCCCGCGGTCGACGAGGTGATGGTCAACGGGCCGGGCGAGGTCTACGTCGAGCGTGGTGGCCGGATCCGGACGACCGGCGTGCGGTTCGAGTCCGAGGCGGAGCTGACGCACACGATCGAGCGGATCCTCGCGCCGCTCGGTCGCCGCGTCGACGAGGCGTCGCCGCTCTGCGACGCGCGGCTCGCTGACGGGTCGCGGGTCAACGTCGTGATTCCGCCGCTGTCGCTGTCCGGCCCCTGCCTGACGATCCGCCGCTTCCGGCGCGAGGGCCTCTCGCTCGACGACCTCGTCCGCCTCGGCACGTTGTCGGACGCGGAGGCGGCGCTGCTCGGGCGCTGCATCGCCGCGCGCGCCTCGATTCTCGTCAGCGGCGGCACCGGCTCGGGCAAGACGACGACGCTGAACGCGCTCTCGGGCGCGATTCCCGACGGTGAGCGGATCGTGACGATCGAGGACGCGGCCGAGCTGCGGTTGCGCCAGGACCACGTCGTGCGGTTGGAGTCGCGGCCGCCGAGTCTCGAAGGGCGCGGTGAGGTGACAATCCGGGCGTTGGTCCGCAACGCGCTGCGGATGCGGCCGGACCGGATCGTCGTCGGCGAGGTCCGCGGCGGCGAGGCGCTCGACCTCCTGCAGGCACTCAACACCGGCCACGAGGGGTCGCTGTCGACGGTGCACGCTAACTCTCCGCGCGACGCGCTGGCGCGGCTGGAGACACTGGCACTGATGGCCGACGTCGGCCTGCCGCATGCCGTCGTCGCTGATCAGGTGGCACGGGCGATCGAGCTCGTCGTCCACCAGACACGGCGACCGGACGGCTCGCGAGTGGTCGAGGCGATCGCCGAGGTGATTCCGAGCGCGGACCGCGCCGAGGTACGGACGATTTCGGAGAGTGGGCGTTTGTCGGACCTCGGCGACGATCGCCTGGCCCTGCGGCTTGGGCGTGGCGCGGTGGGAAACGAGCCGTGACGGCGCTGTTAGCTGGGTTCGCGGCGCTGGCGCTGACGGTCTACGGCGTTGCGGAGCTCCTGCGCGCGGCGGTCCCGGCGGTGCGTGCGCGAATACCGGTGGCGCTGCGGCGCGGCGCCGAGCTCGCCGATGCGGTCGTGCGGGCCGGACGTGAGGGACGCGACCCGGGGGCGGCCGAACGCAGGCGACTGCTGACCGCCGGGGCGGCGAGCGCGTTCGCCGGCGGCTGGATCGTCGCTGGCCCGCTGGTTGGGCTGGCGGCCGGCGCGGCCGGGCCATGGTCGGTCGCGCGGCTGCTGCGGGCGCGGCGCGAGCACTACCGGCGCGCGGTCGACGCCGGCGCCGGTGAGCTGGCGATTGCGCTAGC
>CBFGZN010000161.1:0-6213 GCA_965653255.1 uncultured Solirubrobacterales bacterium
GAGAACGACCCGAAGTTCAGCCCGCGCGTCCAGGAGATCGAGAAAGCGACCGACGGGCCTCCCGGTGTCGGCACCGTCTACAAGAGCACTGTCAAGGACGCCGGCATGACTACCCAGCGCGAGTTCGAGCTGACCGAGTTTGCGGCGCCGTCGAAGATCCGCTGGGCCGAGCGCTCGAAGAACATCGTCACGGCACGCGAGGGCGGCTACGACCTCGCGCCGGCCGGCGACGGTGCGACCCGGCTGGTCGTCTTCAACGAGCTCGAGGGACACGGCTTCGGCAAGCTGATCGCGCCGCTGGCGCTGCGCGCGGCGCGCAGGGACGCCGACGCCTTCGCCAACCGGATCAAGGCCGCGGTCGAGGCTTCGTAGCGCGGCGGTCGCTCAGGCGACGCGGGCGGCGTGCTCGCCGCCCGCGACCTCGACGACGTCGCCGCGGTGCAGCTGGCGGCCACGGCGGGCCTCCGGCTCGCCGTTGACGGTGACCGTCTGCTCGTCGAGCAGCGCCCGCGCCTCGGCGCCCGAGTCGGCGATCCCCGAGAACTTCAGGAACTGCCCCAAGCGGATCATCTCGCCGCGGATCTCGACGTCGCGCATCGGCGAAGCATCGCAGCGAGCGCCCGCCGAAGGATCCTTGGGGTGGGAGCCCGGAAAAGTCTTCGCCCGGCCGTCAGCGGGAGCCGCTGACGCGGTTACGCGCGCCGCTCCACCACGAGCGCATCGTCTCGACGCTGTCATCGATCGTCACGTCGGGGAACTCGCGCGCGGTCTGGCGGCGGAGCGCCTCGACGCCGAGCGCGAGTAGGCCGATCAGGAAGAGCATCGGTAGCGGGCTGCGGGTCGCGGGCGTCGGGCCCCAGGCGATCAGCAGCAGCACGATCACCGCTAGGCCGCCCCAGGCGTAGCGCGGCTCGCGCAGGAACGGCGCCTTCAGCCGGCGGACGCCGGTCGCCAGTCGGGTCGGCCCGGCGAGCCAGGCGACCAGCACGATCACGACGCCGTAGAAGACGGTCGCTGTTGCGACCTCGACCAGCAGCGAGGTTCCGATCGTCCAGGTCGCCTCGACGGCCGGCCGCACGGCCTCGGTCGTCGCGAGCGCGTCGACGACGTAGTCGCCGGCGACCGATCGCGCCACCAGCCCGGCGACGCCGGCCGCGATCAGGCCGAAGCCGGAGGCGCGCAGCGCCTCGCGGCGCCAGCCCTGAGCGAGGAAGATCGCCAGCGCAAACAGCAACAGCGCCAGCACGACGAGCACCGCGCCCGCGGCGTCGAGCACGTTGGCGACGTCCTGCGCGGTCGCGAGCTGGTCGGACTTCAGGATTACGATCTCGCCCGCGGACGCCGGCAGCTTGTCGGCGACCCTTCCGCCGACACCGAAGCGGCTGGCGGTCTGGGTCAGCAGCGACTTGAGGTCGAGCGTCACGACGCCGCCGGTGGTCGAGACGACGTCGCCGCCGCCGTCGATGACCCGCATCAGCAGCTCGTGCGCGCGGCGGTTGGCGTTCTCCCACGCCTGTTGCGCGACCGGTCGGCCGAGCAGGTTGCGCACTCCATCGTCGGCGACCTGCTGGAGGCCGCCGGCGGCAAACCCGGCCAGCGGCTCGGCACGCGGCGGCAGCACCTTCGCGAGCTCGGCCTGGACGTCGACGTTCGCGTAGATCTGGTCGACGAGGTAGTTGGCGATCTGGGTCCGGACGGCTTCGTTCTCGAGCAGCTCGCTGCTCGTCTCGGTCCAGTTGTCGGTGTTCAGCGCCTGGCGGTCGAGCCAGACAGCCGGCAACGCGAGGAAGGAAAGCAACGACGCGACGAAGATCAGCGCGATCGCGATTCCGCGATGGCCCCGGCCACTTGGCGACGCGTCCGGCTGCTCTGGCGCGGAGGACTCCACGCGGCCATTCAACAGCGCGCCCAGGACGGCCGCAATCGTGCAACCGCCCCTCGAGGACTCGTGCACACACCATCGTCACGCTTCGTCGCCGGGTTTAGCTTGGCGTGCGACACCACCGAGAGGAGTGAGATGGACGAGGACATTCAGGGCGCCGGTTGGGTGATGTTCGCGGGGATCATGATCTTGATCGTCGCGGTGCTGAACATCATCTACGGCTTCGCTGCGATCGACAATTCGAAGTTCTTCGTCGAGGACACGAAGTTCATCATCAGCGACCTCAACACCTGGGGCTGGATCATCCTGATCATCGGCGTGCTGCAGCTGTTCGCCGGCTTCTCGATCTGGGCTGGTGGCGAGTACGGCCGCTGGATCGGCCTGATCACCGCGAGCGTCAGCGCGATCGGCGCGCTGCTGTCGATTCCCGGCTACCCGTTCTGGTCGCTGGCGATCTTCGCGATGGACATCCTGATCATCTACGGCCTCGCTGCCTATGGGGGCCAGCGCTCCAGAACCGCGTGAGGTGAGCGCGGTCGCCGTCATCGCAGTCGACGACCAGCCGTTCTTCCTCGGCGTCGCCCGTGACGTGGTGCGGGCGACGCCGGGCTTTCGCTGGGCGGGCGAGGCGCAGTCCGGGGAGGAGGCGATCGAAGCGGTCAACCACCTGCACCCGGACCTCGTCCTGCTCGACGTGCGAATGCCGGGGATCGGCGGGATCGAGGCCGCTCGCCAGATCGCCGGCGAGCACCCGGAGGTGGTCGTCGTGCTGATCTCGGTCGACGACCGCGAGAGCATCGGGGAGGCTGCCGAGACGTCCGGCGCAGCCGAGCTGATCGGCAAGCAGCGCTTCGGTCCGGCGATGCTACGCGAGCTCTGGGATAAACACGGCAGCGCCGCCGCTTAGCGACTGCCTAGACCGGCACGTGGCCGACGATCTCGGTCCCGGAGCCCGGTGAGGACTTGATCTCCAGCGTCCCGCCGACGGCGGCGACGCGGTCATGCATGTTGACCAGGCCGTTGCCGGCGATCTCGGTGTCGAAGCCCGGCCCGTCGTCGCTGACCGAGAAGCGCAGATCGCCGTTGCGCTCTAGCGAGATCGCGACGGCGTGCGCGTCGGGCGCGTGCTTGGCGACGTTCTGGAGCGCCTCGAGGCAACAGAAGTAGACCGCCGCCTCGACGTCCTGGCCGTAGCGGTCCTCGCCGTTCACCGCCACGGAAACGGGAACCGGCGAGCGCAGCGCGGCGCTGCGCAGCGCGTCGGTCAGGCCGCGATCGGCGAGCAGCGACGGGTAGACGCCGGCGGCCAGCGAACGCAGCTCGTCGAGCGCCGCGTCGACCTCGGCACCGAGCTGCTGCAACATCCGGCGGGCGCGCGCCGGGCTCTCGCGCATCGTCTCGTCGGCCAGCTCGAGCCGTACCCGCAACGCGACCAGCCGCTGCTGGCCGCCGTCATGGAGGTCGCGCTCGATCCGCCGCCGCTCGTCGTCGGCCGCGGCGAGGATCCGTGCACGCGACTCGCGCAGCTCGCGCAGCGACTCCTCGACGCGCGCGGCGAGCCGGTGGTTGTCCTCCCAGGTCAGGGCGTAGGCGCCGACCGTCTGGACGAACGAGCGCTGGTCGGCGAGCGCGTCGTCGTGGACGATCGCCGCGACCGGCCGACCATCGGCGACGATCGCCGTGCAGCAGCGGCTCGGTCCGTCGCGCGGCGGTGGGATCGGTTCGCCGTCGCCGTCGACCCAGCCGGTCGCCGCGCCCGGATCGCGGTAGGCCAGCTCGACTGAAGGGTCGCTGAGCGCCCGCGCGATCAGCTCGCGCAGCTCCTCGGGCTGCGGGTCGTGGCGGATGCCGACCGCCAAGCGCAGCAACGCGTCGGCGGTGAACAGCCGCCAGCGCACGAGACCGACGAGGAAGGCGAGCGACATCGCCGGCAGGCCGAGCAGGATCACCCAGATCAGGACGTCGACGGCGGCTGCGTCGGGCGCGGCGCGGCGGACGGCGATCGCCGCAGCGAAGGTCCCGACGCGGACGATCGCCACGATCAGCACCGGGCTCAACGTGCGCCGCATCAGCGGCGTCGCGCGCGCCACCCGCTGGCCGAGCCGCACCGCGACCGCCGCGGTCAACAGGATCGTCAGCAGCTCGCGCAGCGGGATGATCGCGTCCTCGAGGATCCCCGGCTCGCTGCCGGCGACCATGAACGCGTTGTCGGGGCAGTCGGGGGGCACGCAGGTCGCCCATGGCGACGGCTGCGGGAACGACTGGTCGATCAGCAGCGTCGGCACGTATAGGAAGGCGACGATCGCGACGATGGCGAGCACGAGCATGCGATCGGTCCGGTTCTTCAACCGGCCCGACGGGAACGCCAGCACGAGGTAGATCAACGCGGCCTCGACGGTCCAGCCGGCGACCCGCCCGACGCTGTAGAGCACGCTGTTGTCCGACGCCGAGAGCGACGGCAGAAACCAGGCGAAGCCGGTCAGCACCAGCAGCCGGCCGAAGCGCGCGTGCCGGCCGTCGCGCCAGGCGTAGAGGCCGACGGCGATCGGGACCGCGACGATCAGCGCGTAGCGCTCGGCCAGCCCTGCCGAGTCGGGCATCCCTCCGGTCAGCGCGATCAGGATGGCGCTGCCGGTGAACAGCAGGCCGAATGCCGCGACGGTCCAGGCGTCTCCACGGGCGATGCGCTGCGTCACAGGGAGAATCTAGCCCGCCTGCGTCGCGGTGCTCGTCAACTTCGCGAGTTATCGCCGCCATATGCTTGTCGAGTGACGCGCGTCGTTCTGGCGGAGGACAACTACATCGTGCGCGAGGGACTGCGCGAGATTCTCGCGGCGCACGAGCGGATCGAGATCGTCGCGACGTGCGAGGACCTCGACGGTCTGCTGGCCGCGGTCGAGTCCGAGCGCCCCGACGTCGTGATCACGGACATCCGGATGCCGCCGACGTCGACCGACGAGGGCATCCGTGCCGCCGGCGAGTTGCGCGAGAGTCACCCCGACGTCGGCGTCGTGGTGCTCAGCCAGCACGACGATCCGGGCTATGTGCTCGCGCTGCTCGAGTCCGGGTCGGCCGGCCGCGCCTATCTGCTCAAGGAGCGCATCCACGATCGGCTCCAGCTGGTCGCCGCCGTCGACGCGGTCGCCGACGGCGGGTCGGTGATCGACCCGAAGGTCGTCGAGGTGCTCGTCGCGGCGCGGACGCAGGCGGCGCAGTCGCCGCTCGCCGAGTTGACGGCGCGCGAGATGGAGGTGCTCGCCGAGATCGCTCAGGGCAAGAGCAACACCGCGATCGCCGAGTCGCTGGTGCTGACCAAGCGCGCCGTCGAGAAGCACATCCACTCGATCTTCATGAAGCTCAACCTCGCCTACGAGCAGGACGTGAGCAAGCGCGTCAAGGCCGCTTTGCTGTTTCTCGCGGATCGCCAGCTCCACTGACGCTGCTGTTCAGGCCGCCGTCATTGGCGCTTCCGCTGAATCCATGGTTACTCTGGGGCGCGGGCCCCTGACCCTGCCGCCGCGGCAGGTCCTGTCCGCCCCCTACCGATGATCGACCGTACACAGCTATCCGAGGCGCTGGCGCGCCTCGATCCACGCGACCGCGAGGTGCTCGACTACTCGCTGCGCCGTCACGTCCCAGACAGCGATCTCGCCGCCGTCTTCGGCTGTGGCGCGAGCGAGGTCGCGCGGATGCGCGCCGCCGCCGTCGAGCGGCTCGCCGACGACCTCGGCGTCCAGCGCGGCACCGATCTCGGCCAGGTGCTCACCGCCCTGCTCGATCACGCCACCTGGGAGAACGTTCCCGGCGCGGCACCGCTCGACGCTCCCGTCACGGAGCGGCCGGCCGGCGAGGTGCCTATCCCGCCGGCGAAGCCCACTGCGCCGGCCGCGGCTGCTCCCGCTGAGCCGACCTCCGAGGAGCGCAAGGCGGTCCTCGACATGCTCGACCGTCGCGGTCCCGCCGTTGCCGCCGCCAGCCCGCCGCCGCCGAGCGCCACGAGCGGACGCCGCTGGTCGCTTGTCGCCGCGGCGCTGATCGGCGTGCTGGTGACGATCGGGCTCGGCTCGGTGATCGTCCTCGGCGACGACGCCGGGTCTACGTCGCTGAGTGGCGAGAACAGCGGAACGCGTCCGTTCGAGCCGAAGGAGCAGGAGCTCGGCGAGCCGTTCCCGTCCGAGCCGGAGCCCGAGCAGGCCTACCACTACCCGATTGCGATCGTCGATCGCCCGGTGACGCTGCTCGACGCGCCGCTCGGCGAGCGTCTGGCGCGGATCGAGGCGAAGACCGAGTGGGGGACGCCGCGCGTGCTGAGCATCGTCGAGCGGCAGGGC
>CBFGZN010000162.1:0-6177 GCA_965653255.1 uncultured Solirubrobacterales bacterium
GCTCACCATCCTCACGCGAGAACTTGAAGCTATACGTGCCACCCTGGCCACGGCCCTGGCTATCGGAGCTGCCCGCGTCGAGCTTCGGCGCGAAGCGCTCCGAGCAATCACCGTCGATCACGGTGTCGCTGTTCTGCTCAACCGGGGCGGTACCGCTCCACGGCGACAGTGTCGACATTGACGTGCGCGGCCCGCAATCCTGGGGTGTGGCGAGCACACCCCGGCTACCGCCCTTGAGATCGACCTCCAACGAGTCGAACGGGACCCGCGGATTCTGGTCGAAGGTCGCCGTCAACCGACCGGTCGATGGATCGGCCACCGTAGAGCCCGGCAGCTTCGCCGACAGGCCGAGCTTGTCGTTGCGGACCGACACCCACAACCGCAGCATCTCCCCCGACTGCGGGTCGGTCGACTTCGGCTCGCCGAGATAGAAGTCCCCGGTCAACGGCTCGTCCACGACCGGCGAAGTCACCCGCACCGTCCCCAGCTTCGACCCGTCCGGACAATTCGGCGCGGTCAAGCGATGCATAGCCATCTGCTCATCCGTGCAGGCCTGCAGTCCTGTCGCCGCTGACGGGTTCACAGAGAACCCCTCGGGAAGCTCCACGACCGTCTTCTTCAAATGCGCGGTCGCGATCCCATCCGGATCGAGCAACCCATCCTGCGGCACGTCGAGATCGACATCAAGGCCCGCTGGAGAGTCCGGCGCCGACGACGTCGCCATCACATCCATCGCAGGCTCGAACGGCACCTGGTCGCAGTCGGTTGTCGGCGGCGACACAACCTCCCGACTCTTCCAGGCCGGATCGCTGAGATCGGGGAACCCATCGGCCGTCAGAGCACCAATGTGCGAATACGAATCGATATGAGCCCGCGTCACGGGGCCAGTCCCCGGACAATCCGTCGGATTCGTCAAGAACGGCGTCGAGAACGCACCCGGATCACCCGGCGCGTTGCAGCCGAGAAACAGCGGCGAAGGACCCACGCCACCTCTCTTGGCGCCGTAGTTGCAAAGTGTCGCGTACTCGACCGTTAGAACCTCGGGAGCCTGCGGTGCGAGTGGCGATATCGCGGTGATGCCGTAGTCGCCGTTGCTGCGCAGCTTCGGACGGACCACGAACGTCAGCGACGATATGGGCACAGGCCGGAACGCGAACGAGGCCGGGTAGCCGTCCTCGGAAATGATCCGAAACAGCGGCGACGCCTGTCCAAAGTCCTCCTCGGCGAGCGTCACGAAGACTCCACCAACGGCCGCCGATGCCGGACACGAGCTAGCACTGACCTGCGCGACGGTGCAAGGGTTCTCGACGGCGCGAGGATTGCCGATGAATCCGGGCGGCAGATCGAAGACGACGTCGCGGAGGTCAAGATGGGCCCTCCCACGCTGCTGATGCGGGTGCTGGCCGTGAGGCTGCTCGCCGCGCTGAATGGATGTCCGCCAGCCTGCAGGTAGTCGCCACCGGCCTGGTCGTATGCGCCTGCGGCCATGTAGGTGACATCGAATGGGACCATCGCACCAAAACTGAAGCTGTCCTGAGCGATCGCCTCGTTGGACGCGCCGCCGCCAAAGGCGGTGAACGTGGCTGTCGGGCTGTCAGGCGCAAACGCCGGATACACCCAGACCGGCAGCCTCAACGCCGGAAACGAGCCGCCGGGAGCGACGATGTTGGAGCTCGTGCAAAGCGACGCGCTGAAACGACAAGTCCATCCTGGGATATCAAACGCTGCGGCGCCGCCAAACTTCAGGCCAGTCGGCAGATCGATGGCGACCGTGGTCGTGCCCGATGTCGGTTCGGTACCGGTGTTCTTGACCGACAACAAATAGCTGAGGGACTCGTCGCCGCGATTGATTCCCGCAGGATCCGGGGTCGTGACAAACGGCCTCGCGGTGCTACCGCCGAGCGGCACCGTACCGTCAGAGACAGTCATCTCCGCAACGTCAGTGTTCGCCAACGGGCCGCCGCCGAAGGTGACTTCGTAGGAGAACGACTTAGCGGCATCACCGCCAAGGTCAACTCTCACCACCGTTACCGAGCCGCCGCCAATGTTGATCAACGGCAATGCGTTGAGCGCCGCCTGGACCTGTCCAGCCGTGGCGGTAGCGGCAAGATCGGACGTGGTGTCAGCACCAAACGTCAACCGGAACGTGCCGCTGTTGGAAAACACCTCCACCGCCTGGGTCTCATTCGCGATGTGACTCGCCGCCACTTCCAACGAGGGCGCCGCCACTGCAGACGCCGCATTGAAACCGAGGATCGCGAGTGCCCCGAAGGCGATCGCTGCACGCCGAAGGGCCACTAGAACGGTCTTCGACAAGCTCATGACTTCACCCCGGATAGAAGGACAGACGTAGTTCGCGTGCGAGCGCCGGACTGTCCGACTACGATCGACAGCCGCAGGCTCTTGCCGGCTTCGAGCCGTCGCCGTGCGCGTTCGGACAGCCGTACTTTGAGCGTTACCGCGCCAGCGTTGTCGGCGGGTTTCGAGGCGTGGCCGACTCGGACCCGTTTGCCGAGCCTCGCCCACACCGACACCGACACCAAGCCCGGGGACGATGCGCGAATCGATAGGGCAAGTCGCCCGGTACGCGACGCCTTTTTGCGCGCCCGCTTGGACAGGGAGGCGACGGAAAGCGTGCCGCGTTTCTGCGCGTCGGCGTTGCCGCCCCCCGTCGCGGTCCTGTCATCGGCCTGCGCCGAGTCGGCGCCGTCGCCTTGGCAGTCGTCGGCGAGCGCGTCGCATGGGTCAGGCGGTGGAGGCTCAATTGGGAACCCGCCACCGACACGGGCGTCGTAGATATCGGCGACGTTGTTGCCATCAGCCGGATCGAGACCAGCGAGCGTCACAAAGAACACATCACGCCCATCAGGACTGATCGTTGGCTCGGCCATAGCCCCATCGCCAGCTGGACTAAACGAAGTGCCTTCCGACCCGGTAGCGCCGCTTACCAACGACAACGTCCCCTCACGCCACATATAGGCGTCCGGAGCGGTGTTCTGATCGGCGTCGAGCAACGCCTCGCGCGTCGCGAACACAACCGTCGACACATCTCCACTCGCCGCACGGCCACGCAGCGGCGCATCAGCCAAGCTCTGCACATAGACCGACTGCAACCCACCCACAGCCACGCCAAGGTTCGCGTTGCCCGCACACGACAAACACAACAGCTCACCCGTCGCGTCCTCATAACGGTAGACATCCCGTGCGCTATCGACATCCTGCGGCAGCAGCGGCGCCGACGCGGTGAACAACAGAAACCGCCCATCCCCATCGATCTCACCGTTGGGCAACGCAAGCGCCGCATCGCCACCAACAAGATTCCTGGCATCTGTGACGTCGAGGCCGCCGGCTACGAACTCGATCCGGCCAGCGGGATGCTCGCCATCGCGCTCAAAGACATACATGTTGAGTTGCCCCGCCACAGGCGCAGCGCCGAGAGCATTAGGACCCGCCAGCACCCCGCGGGCGGTGAAGTACACCCGCGACCCATCCGCCGACATGTCATGCACATCCACCACCTGAGCGCCCTGACCCACATTCGGATGCTCACCGGCGACGACCTCACCTGCCGAAGCCTGTGCCAACGTAGGCTGACCCGCCGGCGGCGACTCGTCATACAAGTACAGATCCACCGTCGTGTCGTCATCGGCATCGACCAACTGCCTCGGGCTCACGAACGCGACCACCGAACCGTCGAGCGACGCGTTCTTGAACAAATCGCTGTTGCTGCCGCTGTCCAAACAGGGGTCGGTGCACTGCGCCGCCGACACCTGCACAGTGGTCGAATCATCAACCCGCTTGTACAAACGACGACGCTCTGTCGCCACGTTCCCTGCGCAGGTCCCGGTGCCAGCGGCGGTGGCGTCGGGAATAGCGGTGAAGTACACCACCGACCCATTGATCGACACAGCGCGATGGATCCGCTGCGGTGTCGGGTCGGACTCATCGAAGAGGCGGCCGCCGAGACCCGCACCACAAGCACCGCCGATGACAGCCCCACGCACCCCAGGGCTCGGATCGGTAGCACGATTAACGACCGTCAGACGCGAGTTCGCGCCACCCGCACCGGTAACCGCGTACAAATTGGATTGGAACCTAACCGGCACGGGAAGCAACGGCTCGTCGGGCAAGAGCTGGATCGTGCCCTGTCCGTTGCTCCACTTGAAGACAAACGTAGAAAGGTCGGCGGACCCGCCCACCAGCCTGTACTCGCTACCCAAAACAGCCGGTCCAGTCTGATTGATCGGCTGCAGTGTGGGGAAGGCTTCGGTGCGCCCGTTGTCGTGGATGAGGCCCCATCCGACCTCGCCGCGCTGACGACCCGCCCGCGTCGCCTCGGGCCACAGCGTCGTGGTCCCGTCGGCGGAGCTCATATACCACGTCCCCGAATAGGAACCGTTAGCAACGCTCGCATCTGGCACCCTCGCCGAAGTAGTCCAGCCCGAGGCGGTACGTCTTGCCGTCACCGGATTACTCGGCCCGGGCTCACTCTCAGGCTGATTGAACGTCTGCGCACTGAACCCGACCCGATCACCGTCGTCACTTATCGCCCCGATCGCCCAACTAGCTCCGAGGATCCCGATCCCCCAGCTGTCGCCGCGGCTTACCCACTCGTGGGCACGCTCCTCAGGTTGGCTGTAGGCAGCCACTATGCGGTCTTCGCCGGCGGTGGTGCCGGTGTCGTTGACTGCGACGACCCGGTAGTGGTAGCTGGAGTCGGAGTCCAGGTCCGCTAGTTGTTGAGCCACGACGATCGGTTGGCCGCCGTCGCCAGCGTCGGCGTCCTCGGTGACTGGGATGCTGGATCCGTAGTCGGTGTCGGTGCCGTACTCGAAGTAGTAGTCGGTGTCCTGGTTGTTGGGGTTGACTAGGCCGCGGATCGTCAGTTCGCCTGTGGAGCCGTCCCAGAACGCGTCAAGAGTCGTCGCTGAGGGCGCTGTCGGGTCGGTGGTGAAGTCACCGTCGGTTCCTGTCGAGGTCGTAGGCGAGCCGCCTTTGTTGGCGACCAGCCGCACCTGGTAGGGGCGGTTGGGCTGCAGGCCCGCGATGTCTTGGCTGACGACGACCGTGGCGCTGCCGCCGCCGATGTCGACGTTGGCCGCCGGTGCCTTGGTCCAGTTGGTTCCGTCTGGGGAGTACTCGAACCGGTAGGTCGTGTTGAGCGCCGGCTCGCCACCGTTGGGATTGACTGTCCCGTTCAGCGTCGCGGTCGTCGCCGTGACCGCCGTCGTAGCCTCCACCGCGACCGTCGGCTGGACCGGAGTGCCGAGCGTGTACAAGCGCGGAGTGCCAGTGACCGAGGTCAGATAGCCCGATCCGCCGCTGGCCTTGACCGCTAGCCCCCTGACAGAGTTCACTGCGTAGTTTGCGATATGGGTCTCGACCAGGCTTCCCGCAGCGTCGAACTCCAACACCCGCCGCTCCGCAACCGACGCCACCGGATTACCCTCCCCCGCAGGAAACGCCTTTACGACATAGACGTGGTTGTTGGTTGGATCGACCGCGACATCGGTCGGACTGTCGGTAACACTAGTTCCGCTTAGCGATCCAGTCAGACTGATCGCAGGGTTGAAGAGCGACGGAACCAGCCCACCCCCCGACGGGGTGAACTTCTGCACCCGGAAGTTGTTCCCGGGCGCCGCCGCGTCGACCGTGTAGATGGACCCATTGGTGTCTACCCCGACCCGAAGGTTTGCGGTACTGATACTTGCGTTGGCGAACTGGCCGACCCCGGCACCGGGAGTCCCGTTCTTGCAGACATCAAAATCCGTGGCTCGACAGATCTCGAACTGGTCGGTAGGGGTCTCGCCCGGACCGACGTTGACGACATCGAATCCAAAGGTGCGGACGAACTGGCCCGATGCGGTGAACTCCTGCACCCGGTTGCGGTTCCCATCGCCGACCACCACGTTGCCCGCGTTGAGCGCTCCAGCGGGGGCGACCGCAACGTATCCGATAACACCACCGAAGGTTCCGCCAGCTCCGTTGCCGATAGGTGCGGTGCCGCGTTTGCAGTCTGCTGCGGTGGTGCAAATCTCGAAGCTGTTAGAGCCCGTGACCGTATTCGCGACGGTGGCCGTCCCCGCCCCGCCAGAAAGCGGCGTGGCGCCGTTCGCTGCAGTGACCGGCGGCTGCGGGCTGTTCAGCTTCGTCCTCAAGGGGTCCGACACTGCCGCG
>CBFGZN010000163.1:0-6121 GCA_965653255.1 uncultured Solirubrobacterales bacterium
CATGAGACCCCTGAACCTGGGGTCGCGGGCAAGGATGCGGTTCAGCAGCTCACGGCAGCGGACCGACTTGCTCGCCACGCGGATCGGCTTGCCGCCCGCGCGGGCGAGCATCGACGCCGCGTTCTGCCACATGGCGTCGAGGTCGACGAGCGCGAACGGGGCGTCGAGCCCCGCACACGCCCGATCGTAGGCCTCCCGGTCAGCCACCAAACGGCTTCACGCGGAAGCCGAAGCTCGTCGCACCGCGACGGAAGGTCCCGGTCTGCGGGTCGAGCACCCAGGGACGCGGCAGGATGCCCGCGTAGTCGTTGTCGAGGAAGTTGGTGAACAGCGTCGACGCACGCCCACAGCTCGGCCCGGTCAGCGACAGCAGGGTGATCGTGTACCGCCCCTTCGGCAGTCGCAGCGCACCGATGCGGTCGTTGTGCAGCACGCGGAAGGTGCCCGGGCAGAGCTTGCCGTAGCCGGGGTGGCGCCCGCCACCGCCGCCGCCGCTCGGGTTCGCGACCCGCACGACGCTGAAGCCGACGCCGCTGCTGCCGCGGGTGAACGACGCCGCGCGCACGTTCAGCTTCCAGGGGCGCGGCAGGACGCCGTCCCAGTCCTCGAGGAAGCGCGCGAACCAGTCGGTCGACGCGGCGCAGGACAGTCCGCCGCGGACTGTCACCTGGTAGTGCCCAGCCTGCAGCTTCAGCTTGCCGATGCTGTCGTTGTGCAGCACGTGGAAGGTCGCCGGGCAGATGCTCGACGACTGAGCCGCGGCAGGCGCCGCCGGAATCATCACGGCGAGCGTTAGGAGGCCAGTTGCAATCAGGGAACGGCGAAGGGATGGACGCATTCCAGCAAGGTACAGGTACGGTTCAAGTGTGGGCAACCCAGACAGCTTCGGTGCTCGCGCGGCCCTCCAGGTCGGCGGCACGACACATGAGATCTTTCGCCTCGACGCGCTGCAGTCGCGGTTCGACGTCGCGCGGCTGCCGTACTCGCTGAAGATCCTGCTCGAGAACCTGCTGCGCAACGAGGACGGCGAGTCCGTCACGCGCCAGGACATCGAGAATCTCGCCACCTGGGTCGCGACCGACGAGCCGTCGAAGGAGATCGCCTACTCGCCGAGCCGCGTGCTGATGCAGGATTTCACCGGCGTCCCGGCGATCGTCGACCTGGCGGCGATGCGCGACGCGATGGAGGAGCTCGGCGGCGACCCGACGCGCATCAACCCGCTCGTCCCGGTCGAGCTGGTGATCGACCACTCGATCCAGGTCGACAGCTTCGCCGAGCGGCTCGCCTTCCAGAAGAACGCCGAGCGCGAGTACGAGCGCAACCACGAGCGCTACGCCTTCCTGCGCTGGGGCCAGGGCGCGTTCGACAACTTCGCCGTGGTGCCGCCGAACACCGGCATCTGTCACCAGGTCAACCTCGAGTACCTGTCACGCGTCGTCACCTCGCGCGACGGCCAGGCATTTCCCGACACACTCGTCGGCACCGACTCGCATACGACGATGGTCAACGGCCTCGGCGTGCTTGGCTGGGGCGTGGGGGGGATCGAGGCCGAGGCCGCGATGCTTGGCCAGCCGGTGTCGATGCTGCTACCGCAGGTCGTCGGCTTCCGGCTCGATGGCGAGCTGCCCGAGGGGGCGACCGCGACCGATCTCGTGCTGACCGTCACCGAGCTGCTGCGCGAGCATGGCGTCGTCGGCCGCTTCGTCGAGTTCTATGGCCCGGGGCTGCCGAGCCTGCCGCTCGCCGACCGCGCGACGATCGGCAACATGTCGCCGGAGTTCGGCTCGACCTGCGCGATCTTCCCGGTCGACGCCGAGACGCTGCGCTATCTCGAGTTCACCGGTCGCCCGGCCGAGCAGATCGAGCTCGTCGAGGCCTACGCGCGCGAGCAGGGGATGTTCCACGGGCCGGGCAGCGAGGACGCCGTCTACTCGGACACGCTCGGGCTCGACCTCAGCACCGTCGAGCCGAGCCTGGCGGGGCCGAAGCGACCGCAGGACCGGATTGCGCTCTCAGGGGCCGCGGGCGACTTCCTCGCGGAGCTGCGTGACGCGGAGGACGGCAAGCAGCTCGACAACGGCGGCAACGGGTCGCGGCTGTCGTTCCCGGCCAGCGATCCGCCGGCCAACGCACCCGGCGACGTCGACGCCGATGGGGCGCCGGCGCACGCCCACGGAGCGGTCGCCGAAGCACCTCCCAAGCGAGCGGCGTCGGTCACGCTCGACGGCGAGCAGTTCGACCTCGAGGACGGCGCCGTCGTGATCGCCGCGATCACCAGCTGCACCAACACCTCGAACCCGTCGGTGATGGTCGGCGCCGGCCTGCTCGCCCAGAAGGCTGTCGAGCGTGGGCTGACGCGCAAGCCGTGGGTCAAGACGAGCCTCGCGCCCGGATCGAAGGTCGTCACCGACTATCTCGACCGCGGCGACCTGACTGAGCCGCTTGAGCAGCTCGGCTTCAGCCTCGTCGGCTACGGCTGCACGACCTGCATCGGCAACTCGGGGCCGCTGCCGGAGGAGGTCTCGGCGGCGATCGAGGCCGAGGACCTGACTGTCTGCTCGGTGCTGTCGGGCAACCGCAACTTCGAGGGCCGGATTCACCCCGAGGTGAAGATGAACTACCTCGCCTCGCCGCCGCTCTGCGTCGCCTACGCGCTCGCTGGCCGGATGGACCTCGACCTGCTGACCGAGCCGCTCGGCGAGGGCTCGGACGGTGAGCCGGTCTACCTGCGCGACATCTGGCCGTCGCAGGCGGAGGTCGCCGCGGCGGTCGAGCACGCGGTCCAGTCCGACATGTACCGCAAGAGCTACGGCGAGGTCTACGAGGGCGACGAGAACTGGCGCGCGCTCGAGACCCCCGAGGGCAACCGCTACGCCTGGGACGACGGCTCGACCTACGTCAAGCGGCCGCCGTACTTCGAGGGCATGCCGGCCGAGGCGCCGGAGGGCTTCGACGACATCCGCGGGGCGCGCATCCTGGCGCTGCTCGGGAACAGCGTCACGACTGACCACATCTCACCGGCCGGCGCGATCAAGCGCGACGGCCCCGCCGGCAGTTACCTGATCGAGCACGGCGTCGAGCAGCGCGAGTTCAACTCCTACGGCTCACGGCGCGGCAACCACGAGGTGATGATGCGCGGCACCTTCGCCAACGTGCGGCTGCGCAACCAGCTCGCGCCCGGCACCGAGGGCGGCATCACCGTCAAGGACGGCGAGCAGACGACGATCTACGACGCGGCGATGGAGTACCAGGCGGAGGGCGTGCCGCTCGGCGTGCTCGCCGGCAAGGAGTACGGCTCCGGCTCGTCGCGCGACTGGGCCGCCAAGGGCCCGCGCCTGCAGGGCGTCAAGTTCGCGATCGCCGAGAGCTACGAGCGCATCCACCGCTCGAACCTCGTCGGGATGGGCATCCTGCCGCTGCAGTTCCCCGACGGCGATTCGGTCGCGTCGCTCGGCTTGACCGGCTTCGAGAGCTTCGATCTGGCGCCGCTCGAAGAGGGTGCCAAGACGCTGCGGGTCACCGCGACGCCGGAGCAGGGCGAGCCGGTCGTCTTCGACGCCCGCGTTCGGATCGACACGCCGAACGAGTGGCTCTATTACCGCAACGGCGGCATCCTCCACTTCGTCCTGCGGCAGCTCCGCGACCGCTAGGCGAAGCGTCGCGCGCCCGCGCGCAGCGAGCGCACCGGAACGGACAGCGGACGCAGCCGCCACTCGGCGCCTGACAGCTCTGCTTCGGCCCGGTCGAGCGCGTCCTCGATCAGCGCGTCGTGCAGCCAGCGGAAGCAGAGCGGCCAGCCGAGGCGCAGCCAGCCTCTCGGGGATCCCTCGATCGTGTGGCGCAGCAGCGTCGTGCCGTCGGGCTGGGGGAGGACCTCGCAACGGTGCTCCCCGTCGAGCGGGAACTTCGGCGTGAAGGCGAACGCGACCAGGCGCCCCGACTCGTAGCGCGCGACTTCGTAGCGGACGGGTCCGTGGCCACCGTTGGAGCCGACGGTGAGTCCGCGGTCGAGCTTCATCGCCGGCCAGCGCCGGTTCGGCCAGAGGCGGTCGTCGGGCGAGGACAGCGAGTCGAGCAGTGCGCCGACCGCGTCTGGGTCGGCACGGAGCAGACGCTCGTGGACGTTGCGGACCATCGACAATACCTCCAAAAGGCTAGAATAACGTTCTAGAATTTTATTCTAGTCCCGAAAGGTATGGCGCGTCAGGTCATCGCGTTGATTCCCGTCGTCAAGCGGCCGATGATCAGCTTCTGGATCTGCGAGGTGCCCTCGTAGAGGGTCGTGACGCGGGCGTCGCGCAGGTAGCGCTCGACGGGGTGGTCGTCGACGTAGCCGGAGCCGCCGTGGACCTGGATCGCGGTGTTGGCGCTGCGAATCGCCGCCTCGGTGGAGAAGAGTTTCGCGACCGATGTCTCGAGCGTGTTCGGCTGGCCGGTGTCCTTCAGCCAGGCGGCCTTCCAGACGAGCGCGCGGGCGGCGTGGGTGTCGACGACCATGTCGGCGATCATCGCCTGGACGAGCTGGAAGGCCGCGATCGGGCGGCCGAACTGCTCGCGCTCCTTGGCGTAGGCGGTCGACGCGTCTACGCACCCCTGGCAGATGCCGACACAGCCGGCCGAGACGCTGAAGCGGCCGGAGTCGAGCGCCGTCATCGCGACCTTGAAGCCATTGCCGACGTCGCCGAGCAGCGCGTCGTCGCCGACCTCGACGCCATCGAGGGCGAGCTCGGCGGTGTCGGAGGCGTGCAGGCCGAGCTTGCCGTGGATCTCGGTGGCCGAGAAGCCGGGAGAGTCGGTCGGCACGAGGAACGCGCCAAGGCCGCGGTGGCCGAGCTCGGGGTCGGTCTGGGCGAAGATCAGCGCGAAAGCGGCGTGGTTGCCGAGCGAGATCCACTGCTTCTGGCCGCTGATCCGCCAGCCGCCGTCGATCTTCTCCGCGCGCGTGCTGAGGTTCGCGGCGTCGGAGCCGGTGTCGGGCTCGGTGAGGCCAAAGCAGCCCATCGCCTCGCCGGAGCAGATGGCGGGGATAAAGCGCTGCTTTTGCTGCTCGGTACCCCACTTGGCGATCGCCGAGCCGACCAGCGACGTGTTGACTGAGACAACGGTTCGTGCGGAGGAGTCAGCGCGGCCGATCTCCTCGACGATCAGCCCATAAGTGCGGTAGTCGATCCCACGGCCGCCGTACTCCTCGGGCAGGATCGGCCCGATGAAGCCGATCTCGGCGAGCTTGGCGACCAGTTCGGTGTCGAAGCGGCCGGCGCGGTCGTTCTCGCGCGCCCGCGGTGCGATCTCGTTGTCGGCGAACTCGCGTGCGGTGTCGCGCACCAGCTGCTGCTCGTCGGTGAGCTCGAAATCGATCACCGCGCGGAGTCTAGACTCGGGCGATGGACGGGTTTGCCCTATTGACCGCCGGCAGCCTGATCGCCGGGATCCTGATTCTGCTCGCGCTCGGCAAGTGGTATCCGGGCTCCGGCGCCGACCAGGTCGACTGGAAGCCGACGCGCTCGCCGGAGCTGGAGGTCGAGCTCGAGCTCGACGACGTAGCTCAGATGCTCGAGGCCAACAACGAGCGTCGCCGCGCGTCCGGCCGGCCGGAGCTGACCGAGGACGGCTTGCGCGACGAGCTAGCGGCCGAGGAGGAGCGGCGGCTCGGCGGGGGTCCGCTCTAGGAAGCGGTCGGCGAGCGCCTCGACGAGGCCCGGCAGGCGGCCCTCGTCGCGCGCCAGCGCGAGCTGACGCTTGGCGCCGGTGCAGTCGGCCATCGTCGCGACGAGTGCCAGCTCGCGCTCGCAGCCGAGCGCCTCGGCGTGCGGGATACAGGCTTCGAGTAGCCGGTCGAGCTGCTCGCGCGCCGGCGTCCGCTGCTCGCGCGCCGGGTCGATCAGCCGCGCGTCCATGCCGTCGCGCGCAGCAATAAAGCGGTTCTCCTCGAGCGCCTCCTGCTCGCCGACCAGCGACGCCGGTACATAGCCCTCCTCGACCTCGAGTCGCGCGATGCACTGGACCAGCGCCGCCAGCGCCGCCGTCTCGCTGACTGTTGTCTGGGCGTCGAGCACACGCACCTCGACGGTGCCGAAACGGGGTTGGGGCCGCACGTCCCACCAGAGGAACGTCGGCTCGG
>CBFGZN010000164.1:0-6115 GCA_965653255.1 uncultured Solirubrobacterales bacterium
AAGCGGGTCTTGGACTGCTGAGAACCACAAGGGCCGAGGGCCGGGCCGGCTAGGCGAACACCAACCCCACCGCACGCCGCCCTACCCAGCCGAACAGTCAGGTGAAGCGGCTAGCGGGCGTGCCACAGCGCCCCTCAAACCGCTCAGCACGAACTCAGTCCTCAAGGACGCCTGCAGGAGCGCCGCCCGGCTAAGCCGCTGGCGCCAGCTCGGCGCGCAGCTTCTTCAACGCTTTGCGATCGTCGTCGCGGCCGAGGCGCGCCAGAACCTCATCAGCCAGCGACAGGTAGTCGGCGCCGAGGTCCGGCCTGTGATCCACGATCGACACGGCTCGCTCAGCGGACTCGGCATAGGCCACCGACCGCCGGATCGGCGTCTCGAAGATCTTGTCGCCGTAGCCGTCGCGCAGCTGCTCCAATGCCTCGCGGGCGTGGACGGTGCGCATGTCGGCGATGTTCAGCACGGCGCCGAGCCACTTCAGATCGGGGCTGAGGCTGCGGGCGGCCTCGACGACCTCGAGCGCCTGCTCGACGCCCTGGAGCGAGAAGTACTCGGCCTCGGTTGAGATCAGCGCGTAGTCGGCCGCTACGAGCGCGTTGACGGTTAGCAGGCCGAGCGACGGCGGGCAGTCGATCAGGATCAGGTCGTAGTCGTCGGCGACGTCGCCGAGAGCGCGTCGCAGCACCATCTCACGGCCGATCTTGCCGCTCAGCAGAAGCTCCGACTCGGCGAGGTGGATGCTGGCCGGAAGGACGTCGGAATGGATCGACTCAGGGGCCTTGGCGCGATCCGCGAGCACGTCGGCGAGCGTCGGCTCTGGCGCGTCGCCGACCGCGAAGTAGTCGGTCAGGTTGCCCTGCGGGTCCATGTCGACGGCTAGCACCCGCAGGCCGATGCGTCTGAAGACGTCGACGAGCGTGCGTGTGGTCGTCGTCTTGCCGGTGCCGCCCTTCTGCGAGAGGACGGTGATCGTGGTTGACATCGGCGCCGACGATACAGAGGAGGTGGGATAAGATTTCCGGTCCTTACTCACGCGTGCCTGCTGGGCGATACGCGCGACCCGGAGGAAGGACAGATGCAGGATCCCGCCTACCCGCCGGGCGACAGGGGAATGACTCTCCCGTCAGCCAGCGGGCTACATGACCAGCAGTACGAGCACGACGCCTGCGGCGTCGGCTTCGTTGCGCGCTTGCATGCGCCGGCCTCGCACGAGGTCGTCGAGCGCGCGCTGGAGGTGTTGGATCGGATGGAGCATCGTGGCGCGGAGGGCGCCGATCCCGAGACTGGCGACGGCGCTGGCATCCTGATCCAGGTTCCCGACGCGTTCCTGCGTGCCGAGGTCGAGTTCGTGCTGCCCGAGGCGGGCCGCTACGGCGTCGCGATGTGCTTCCTGCCGCGCGACGAGGACGACCGCGGCCGTGCCCGGCGTGCGCTCGAGCGTGCCGTCGAGGCCCAGGGCCTGTGGGTGCTCGGCTGGCGCGAGGTCCCGGTCGATCCGAGCGCCTGCGGCCGCACCGCCGCCGCGTGCGCGCCGCGCACCGCTCAGCTGTTCGTCGGTTCCCCGGAGGGCGTCGCCGACCAGGACGCACTCGAGCGCAAGCTCTACGTCGCCCGTCGCGCCGCCGAGCACGAGCTCGTCCCGGGCTTCGCGATCCCGAGCTGCTCGTCGCGGACGATCACCTACAAGGGAATGTTGATCTCGCCGCAGCTGCCGAAGTACTTCCCCGACCTCCAGGACGAGCGCGTCGTCAGCCGCCTGGCGCTGGTCCACTCGCGCTTCTCGACCAACACGTTCCCGAGCTGGGAGCTTGCGCACCCCTACCGGTTCATCGCCCACAACGGCGAGATCAACACCGTGCGCGGCAACCGCAACTGGATGCGCGCCCGCGAGGCGCAGCTCTCCTCGCCGCTGTTCGGCGACTCGCTGTCCGACCTCGGGCCGGTGCTCGACGACCAGATGTCGGACTCGGGGTCGCTCGACGCTGCCTTCGAGCTGCTGACGCTCGGTGGCCGCTCGATGGCGCACGCGATCTCGATGCTGATCCCCGAGGCCTACCAGGGCCGTGGCGAGCTGTCGCCGGCCGTCAACGACTTCTTTGCCTACCACGCCTCGCTGATCGAGCCGTGGGACGGCCCGGCGGCGGTCGCGTTCACCGACGGCCGCGCGATCGGCGCGACGCTCGACCGCAACGGGCTGCGGCCCGGCCGCTGGCTGCACACCCACGACGGCTGGGTCGTCTTCGCCTCGGAGACCGGCGTGCTGCCGGTGCCGGAGGAGGACGTCGTCGGCAAGGGCCGCCTGCATCCCGGCAAGCTGTTCCTGGTCGACCTCGAGCGCGAGCGCGTCATCCCCGACGCCGAGCTCAAGCGCGAGCTCGCCGCCCGTCAGCCCTACGGCGACTGGCTCGCCGAGCGCGTCGTGCGGATCGGCGACCTGCCGGAGAAGAGTCCGCGCGTGCCGCGCGTCGAGCCGCTGCTGGCGCGCCAGCTCGCCTTCGGCTGGAGCCAGGAGGACGTGCGCGTGCTGCTGGCGCCGATGGCCCGCGACGGCGTCGAGCCGACCGGCTCGATGGGCAACGACACGGCGCTGGCGGTGCTGTCGGACAACCGGCCGCCGCTGTTCTCCTACTTCAAGCAGCTGTTCGCGCAGGTCACCAACCCGGCGATCGACCCGATCCGCGAGTCGATCGTGATGAGCCTGCAGGCGTGCGTCGGGCCGGAGATCAACCTGCTCGGCGAGACACCCGACCACTGCCACCAGCTCGTGATGCCGCAGCCGATCCTGCGCAACGCCGAGCTGGAGAAGCTGCGCCAGGTCGACCACGAGGTCTTCGAGGCGCGCTCGATCGACATCACCTGGCCCGTTCGCGACGGCGTCGGCGGGATGGAGCGGCGGCTCCAGGAGATCTGCAACCAGGCGTCGGAGCTCGTCGAGGACGGCGTGACGATTCTGATCCTCTCCGACCGCAACATCGGCCGCGAGCGCGCCGCGATCCCGTCGCTGCTGGCGACCGCGGCCGTCCACCACCACCTGGTGCGCGAGACGACACGCCTGCGCTGCGGGCTCGTCGTCGAGACCGGCGAGGCGCGCGAGGTCCATCACATCGCTTGCCTGACCGGCTACGGCGCCGCGGCGGTCAACCCGTACCTGATGTTCGAGTCGCTCGGCAAGGTCCACCACGACGGGCTGCTGAAGCGCGACATCGGTCTCGACGAGGCCGAGGAGCACGTCGTCAAGGCGATCGGCAAGGGCCTGCTGAAGGTGCTCTCGAAGATGGGCATCTCGACGATGCGCTCCTACACCGGCGCGCAGATCTTCGAGGCGATCGGCCTCGACCTCGAGCTGATCGACCGTCACTTCACCGGCACGCCGTCGCGGATCGGCGGCGTCAGCTTCGACGTGCTCGCCGGCGAGGCGCTCGACCGCCACCGGCGCGCCTACCCGGCCGCCGCCTCCGAGCTGCTGCCGCCCGGCGGCATCTACGCCTGGCGGCGCGGCGGCGAGTTCCACGGCTGGAACCCGGAGACGATCGCCAACCTCCAGCACGCCGCGCAAGGCGAGGAGCCGGAGTCCTACGAGCGCTTCAAGACCTACGTCAACGACGTCGCCGCGAAGAACTCGACGCTGCGCGGACTGCTGCGCTTCGCCGATGAGGACATCGACCCGATCCCGCTTGACGAGGTCGAGCCGGCGGCGGAGATCGTCAAGCGCTTCAAGAGCGGCGGGATGAGCCTCGGCGCGCTGTCGCCGGAGGCTCACGAGGGGCTCGCGGTCGCGATGAACCGGCTCGGCGGCAAGTCGAACACCGGCGAGGGCGGGGAGGACCCGGCTCGCTTCGCCGACGAGCGGCGCTCGTCGATCAAGCAGGTCGCCTCGGGCCGCTTCGGCGTGACGGTCGAGTACCTGACCAACGCCGACGAGATCCAGATCAAGGTCGCCCAGGGCGCCAAGCCGGGCGAGGGCGGTCAGCTGCCGGGCCACAAGGTCGACGGCTACATCGCCGGCCTGCGTCACTCGACGCCGGGTGTGACGCTGATCTCGCCGCCGCCGCACCACGACATCTACTCGATCGAGGACCTCAAGCAGCTGATCTACGACCTGCGCTGCGCGAATCCGAAGGCGCGCATCTCGGTCAAGCTGGTCTCCGAGGTCGGCGTCGGCACAGTTGCCGCAGGCGTCGCGAAGGCGAACGCCGACCACGTCGTCGTGGCCGGCCACGACGGCGGCACCGGCGCGTCGCCGCAGTCGTCGATCCAGCACGCCGGCATCCCGTGGGAGATCGGCCTCGCCGAGACCCAGCAGACGCTGCTCAAAAACGACCTGCGCTCGCGGATCGTCGTCGAGACCGATGGCCAGATGCGCACCGGCCGCGACGTGATGGTCGCCGCGCTGCTCGGCGCCGACGAGTACGGCTTCTCGACCGCCCCGCTGATCGCGCTCGGCTGCGTGATGATGCGCGTCTGCCACCTCAACACCTGCCCCGTCGGGGTCGCGACCCAGGATCCGGCTCTCCGCGCCCGCTTCGCCGGCGAGCCCGACCACGTCGTCAACTACCTCGTGCTGGTCGCCGAGGAGGTGCGCGAGATCCTCGCCTCGCTCGGCCTGCGCAGCCTCGACGAGGCGATCGGCCGCACCGACCTGCTGGTGCCCGACGAGAAGGTCGACCACTGGAAGGCGCGCGGCGTCGACCTGCGCGCGCTGCTCGTCGTCCCCGAGGAGGCCGCCGACGGCCGCCCGCGCCACAACACGCGCGGCCCCGAGCCGGTGCTCGACGACGCGCTCGACCACGACCTGATCGCTGCCTGCGCGCCGGCGATCGAACGCGGCGAGCAGGTGCGGCTCGAGCGCGAGGTCGAAAACAAGAACCGCACGGTCGGCGGGCTGCTGTCGAACGCGATCGCTCGCACGCACGGAGCGAACGGCCTGCCGGACGGGACGATCGAGATCGAGCTGCGCGGCTCGGCCGGTCAGAGCTTCGGTGCCTGGCTGGCGCCGGGCGTGACGCTGACGCTCGACGGCGACGCCAACGACTACGTCGGCAAGGGGCTCTCCGGCGGCACCGTCGTCGTCCGGCCCGCGCCCGAGGCGAGCTTCGCCGCCGAGTCGAACGTGATCGTCGGCAACACCGTCCTCTACGGGGCGACGGTCGGCAAGGCGTTCTTCCGCGGCCTGGCCGGCGAGCGCTTCGCGGTCCGTAACTCCGGCGCCCATACCGTCGTCGAGGGTGTCGGCGACCACGGCTGCGAGTACATGACCGGCGGTCGCGTCGTCGTGATCGGCCCGACCGGGCTCAACTTCGCCGCCGGCATGAGCGGTGGCGTCGCCTACGTGCTCGACGTCGACGGCGGCTTCGCCGGCCGCTGCAACATGGAGCTCGTCGAGCTCGAGGTTCCGGCGCCCGACGATCTCGAAGAGGTTCGCGAGCTGCTCGCCGAGCACGTCGAGCGGACCGGCTCCCCGGTCGCCGCGAACCTGCTCGAGAGCTGGAACGACTCGGCCGCCCGTTTCGTCAAGGTGATGCCGCGCGACTATAAGCGGGCGCTCGCCGAGCTGGCGGAGGCCGAGGCAGCCGCCGCCGACGAGCTGGGAGCGCCGGCCTGATGGGCGAGCTCGGCGCGTTCCTGCGCATCCACCGCGTCGGCTTCGACAAGCGCGACCCCAACGAGCGGGTCAACGACTACAAGCAGTACTTCGAGCTGCCCGACGACGAGACGCTCCAGGAGCAGGGCGGCCGCTGCATGGACTGCGGCGTCCCGTTCTGCCACGAGGGCTGCCCGCTCGGCAACCCGATCCCCGAGTGGAACGACCTCGTCTACCAGGGCCGCTGGCGCGACGCCGTCAACCTCGCCCACACGACGAACAACTTCCCCGAGTTCACCGGCCTGATCTGCCCGGCGCCGTGCGAGTCGGCCTGCGTACTCCAGATCAACGACGACCCGGTGACGATCAAGAGCATCGAGCTGTCCATCGTCGAGCGCGCGTTCGAGGAAGGGTGGATTCGGCCGCAGCTTCCGGCGTCAGTCCGGTCAGCGCGCTGCGGATCGACTAGAATGCGGCGGAATGAGCTCGACGCCGCGCCCCGGCACCATCAGCTGGCAGGACTGTTTTGGCGGC
>CBFGZN010000165.1:0-6103 GCA_965653255.1 uncultured Solirubrobacterales bacterium
GCAGCACGCCCGCGTACTCGGGAGCCGTCAGGCAGGCGCCGATCGGCAGGCCGCCGCCGAGGCCCTTGGCGACCGTCATCACGTCGGGCCGCACGCCAGCTCCCTGCCAGGCCCAGAGGTAACCGGTCCGCCCCATGCCGCACTGGATCTCGTCGAAGATCAGCAGCGCGCCGTGACGGTCGCAGGCGGCGCGGGCGGCGCGCAATGTCTCCTCGGAGAGCGGATGGATGCCCGACTCGCCCTGGATCGGCTCGAGCAGGACCGCAGCGGTGTTGTCGTCGACAGCGGCCTCGAGCGCCGCCGCGTCGTCACGCGCGACGGCCTTGAAGCCAGGCACCAGCGGCGCGAACGGCGCCTGCTTGGCCTCCTGCGGCGTCGCCGACAGCGCGCCCATCGTGCGGCCGTGAAAGCCGCCCTCCATCACGACGAAGTCGCCGCCGGCGCGGTTGCGGCGGGCGAGCTTGAGCGCGCACTCGATCGCCTCGGCGCCCGAGTTGCAGAGAAACGCCTTGCCGCCGAGCCCACGCTCCGAGAGGCGCTGCGCAAGCCTGATGCCGGGCTCGGTGTAGAAGAGGTTGCCGACGTGCATCAGCCGCGCCGCCTGCTCACTGACCGCCTTGACTAGCTCGGGATGGCAGTGGCCGATCTGGACGACCGAGATCCCGCCGAGGAAGTCGAGGTACTCGTTGCCGGCGTCGTCCCAGAGCCGCGTGCCCTCGCCGCGGACGAACTCGACCGGGTTGCGGGCGTAGGTGCCGATCACGGCCTGCGCCTCGAGCTGCTGGAGGTCGGCGAGGCTCACCGGAACAGCTTGGTGCCGATGCCCTTGTCGGTGAACAGCTCGAGCAGCAGCGAGTGCGGCCGCCGGCCGTCGACGATGTGGGCGTTCGGGACTCCGCCCTCGAGTGCCGCTACGCAGGCCTCGAGCTTCGGGCGCATCCCACCTTGGATGCCATCAAGTCGCTGCTTGACCTCGTCGAGCGTCGCCTGAGCGATCAGCGACCCCTCGTCGGCCGAGTCGTCGAGCCAGCCGACGACGTCGGTCAGGAAGATGGCCTTCGATGCGTTCAGCGACGCCGCGACCGCCGCAGCGGCCGTGTCGGCGTTGATGTTGTACGAGTTGCCCTCGGCGTCAGCGCCGACCGAGGCCACGACCGGGATGTAGTCCGCGGCGATGTGGCGCAGGACGTCGACGTCGACGCGCTCGATCTCGCCGACGAAGCCGATGTCGACGTCGCCGGCGGCGCCCGCGAGCTGCTTGCGCGCGGTGAACAGCCGCCCGTCGTCGCCGCAGAGCCCGACCGCGGGCTGACCGTGACGGCCGAGCCGCAGGACGATGTCCTTGTTCTGCTTGCCGACGAGAACCATCTTCGCGACCTCGACGGTCGCGGCGTCGGAGACGCGCAACCCGTCGACGAACTCGACCTCCATCCCGAGCCGCTCCATGTAGGCGGTGATGTCCGGGCCGCCACCATGGACGACGACCGGGTTCATCCCGACGTACTTGAGCAGAACGACGTCGCGCGCGAACTCCTCCTTCAGCGCGTCGTCGATCATCGCGGCGCCGCCGTACTTGATCACGACCGTGCGGCCGTGGAAGTCGCGGATGTAAGGCAGTGCCTCTAGGAGTGTCTCGACGTCGCGCATGGCTCTCCGCTCAGGTGGAGTACTCGGAGTTGATCGTCACGTACTCGTGGGTCAGGTCGCTGAAGAAGACCTCGGTCTCGCCGCCCTCGCCGGGCAGCGCGAGCTCGATGTCCACCTCCGGTGATTCGACCGCCCGTTCGAGCGTCCTCCACGTCTCGCCGTCGAGGTCGAGCACGACGCCGGCCGAGGCGACCTGGATCCCCTCGATCGACAGGTCGACGACGAACGGCGCCCCGGCTCCGAGCGCCTGCCCGACCGACTGCAGGATGCGGCCGAAGTTCGGGTCGGCGCCGAGCAGCGCCGACTTGACCAGCGGCGAGTCGGCGACGGCCCGCGCTACCCGCTCGACGACGTCGGTCGCCCCGCGGACGACGACCCGCCCGACCCGCGTCGCGCCCTCGCCGTCGGCGACCATCTCGAGCGCGAGCTGGCGCATCAGGGCGTCCATCGCCTCCCCGAAGGCCAGCTCGTCGTGCGACTCCGGCTCGATCCGAACGCCGGAGGCGCCGTTGGCGAACACGACCACGGTGTCGGAGGTCGAGAGCTGGCCGTCGACCGAGATCCGGTCGAACGAGCGCTTGACGCACACCCCGGTCAGCAGATCTAGCGTCTCCTGCTCGATCGCCGCGTCGGTCTCGACGAAGCAGAACATCGTCGCGAAGCGCGGCGAGATCATCCCCGCGCCCTTCGCCTGGCCGGCGAGCCGCACGACCGCGCCGGACGGCAGCGCGACCTCGAGGCAGGCGCGCTTCGGGCCCTTGTCGGTGGTCAGGATCGCCTGGCAGAAGTCCTCGCTGTCCTGCCCCAGCGCCTCGGCGCACGCCTGCGCTCCGGCGAGCAGCGCGTCGCGCGGCAGCTCGCGGCCGATCACGCCGGTCGAGGCCAGCCCAACTAGCTCGGCGTCGATCCCCAGCGCCTGCGCGGCCGCCTGCTGTGACGCCCTCGCCGTCTCCAGCCCGCGCGCGCCGTCGGCGACGTTCGAGTTGCCGGAATTGGCGAGCACTGCCCGCAGCCCGTCGAGCTTCGCCTCGCTCGTCACCGCGATCGGAGCTCCGACGAGCGCGTTGTCGCAGAAGCGCACGGCCGAGACCGTCTCCTCCGCGTCGGAGACCAGCAGGCCGACGTCGAGCGGCCCCTCGCCCCCACCCGGGATCTCCTTTATCCCAGCGTGAACGCCCGCCGCCCGGTAGCCGTGCGGCAGCCGGTCCGGCGCAAGCTCGATCGCCTGCGGCGGCCGCGGCACCCACCTCGACTTGAAGAAGTCGCTCATGGCAGCAGCCCGGCGGTCTCGGGGAGCCCGAGCATCAGGTTGAGGCACTGCACGCCCTGCCCGGCCGCGCCCTTCCAGAGGTTGTCGATCGCCGCGAAGGCGAGCACCCGCCCGGTGGCGGGCTCGACCGTCGCGTGGACGCGGCAGAGGTTGGTCTCGCGCACGTCGCGCACGCCCGGCGGCGCGTCGGCGAGCTCGACGAACGGCTCGTCGGCATAGGCGTCGTGGAACAGCGCGCGCACCTCGTCGCCGCTTAGCGGTGACTTCGGAGTCACGTAGCAGCTGGCCAGCAGCCCCTGGTCGATCGGCAGCAGGTGCGGCGTGAAGGTGACCGGCAGCCCCTCGGGCAGCTCCTGGTCGAGCTCCGCGCGGTGGCGGTGGCCCTCAACCTTGTACGGCGTCACGTTCTCGTCGGCGGAGACGAAGTGCGTCGTCGCGGTCGCCTCCCGGCCCGCGCCCGACACGCCCGACTTCGCGTCGACGATCGCGTCGGCAGCGATCTCGCGCAGCGGCCACAGGCCGAGCAGCGACGCCGTCGGGTAACAGCCCGGCGCACCGACGAGATCGGCCCCGGCGATCGCCTCGCGGTGGCCGAGCTCGGGTAGGCCGTAGACGGCCTCGCCCAGCAGCTCCGGCGCCTCGTGCGGCTGGTACTCGCGCTCGTAGAGCTCTTGCGACAGCCGGAAGTCTGCTGAGAGGTCGACGACCTTCAGCCCACGCGCGCACAACTCGCGCACAACCGGCGCGGCCGCCTTGTGCGGGTAACCGAGGATCACCGCGTCAGCGACCTCCGCGATCCGGTCGGCGTCGAACTCGTCCATGACGAGATCGACCCGGTGGCGCGGATAGACGTCGCGCAGCCGCTTGCCGGCGTCGGTCCGCGCCGTCAGCGCGGTCAGCTCGAGCGACGGGTGCCGGTCGACGACCGACGCCGCCACGGCGCCGCCGAATCCAGCCGCCCCGACGACTGCCACACGAAACTCAGCCACGGATCTGCCCTCCGATCTGCTCCAGCGCCGCCACGATCGCGTCGCGCCGCTCGACGACCTCGTCCTCGGTCAGCGTCCGGTCGGGCGCCCGGAACTCGAGCCGCAGCGCCAGCGAACGGTTGCCCTCCCCCACCTGCTCGCCCTCGTAGACGTCGAACACGCCGGTCGCGGCGAGCAGCGCGCCGCCGGCCGCCGTCACCGTCGCCTCGACGGTCGCGGCGCTGACATCCGACGGCGCGACGACCGCGATGTCCTGGAGCACCGCCGGGAAGCTCGTCACGTCGGCGTAGGCGGCGAGCACGCCATCGGTCAGCTCGGCGAGCACGTCAACATCGAGCTCAAAGCTAGCGACCGCGTCGAGGTCCCACTCGCGCGCGACGAGCGGATGCAGCTCGCCGATCCAGCCGACGTCGACCAGCTCCCCGCCCACCTCGACGAGCGCCCGCGCCGCCCGCCCCGGATGCAGGTAGGGCAACTCGGCGGTCGGCTCGACTGCCAGCTGCATCCCGGCGACCTCCAGCAGCGCCGCGACGTATCCCTTGGCCGCATAGAAGTCGGCCGCTCCGGCGGCGCTGCGCCAGGTCTTGGGCGAAGACTCGGTGATCAGCCCGGCGAGATGGTGGCGCTCCGTCGCGGGGGTAGCGCCCTCCGGGCTGCCAGCAGGGGCGTCGAGTTCCCCGTCGTGCTCGTAGACGTGCGCCGACTCGAACAGCGCGAGCCCCGGCGTGCCGTGCGCCGCGTTGCGCCGCGCGGCGTCGAGCAGCCCCGGCAGCAGCAGCGGCCGCATCACGGAGTGGTCCTCGCTGAGCGGGTTCGACAACGTCAGCAGTGGCGCGCCGGTCAGCCGCAGCCGCTCGATCGTCGCGGGCGCCGTGAAGCTCCAACCGACGATCTCGTCCATGCCGCGGTCGCGCAGCGCGTCCTCGAGCCGCCGCCGCAGCTTCTGGGCGTGGGTCAGCCGGCCGATCGCCCGCTCGCGCGCCGGCAGCGTCGTCGGCAGCTTGTCGAGACCGTAGATCCGCGCGATCTCCTCGACGAGGTCGGCCTCGCGCTGAACGTCGGCGTCGCGCCACGGCGGCACCGTCACCGCGAGCCCGTCACTCGTCAGCTCAGCGACGAACCCGAGGCTCGCGAGGATCCGCTCCACCTCGGCATCGTCGATCCGCAGACCGAGGATCCGCTCAAGCCGGTCGAGGCTGAGCGTCACGACCCGCGGCTCCAGCGGCTCCGGGTAGGCGTCGATCGTGCCGGGCACGAGCCGCGCGCCGGCGAGCTCGACCATCAGCCGCGCCGCCAGCCGTTGCGCCGCCAGCGCCTGCTCGGGATGGAGCTGCTTCTCGAACCGTGTCGACGCCTCCGACCGCAGCCCGAGCGCCTTCGACGTCTTGAGCACGTTCGGACCGACCCAGGTAGCCGCCTCCATCAGCACGCGCGTGGTGGACTCCGAGACCTCGGAGATCTGGCCACCCATGATTCCGGCGATTCCCGACGGGCCCTCGGCATCGCAGACGAGCGCCATCTCGGGGTCGAAGCTGCGCTCGACGTCGTCGAGCGTCGTCATCTTCTCCCCCGCGTTGGCCCGACGGACGACGACCTTGCCGCCGCGCACCTCGTCGAGGTCGAAGGCGTGCATCGGCTGGCCGGTGAGCAGCATCACGTAGTTGGTGATGTCGACGACGTTGTCGATCGGCCGCTGGCCGGCGGCGATCAGCCGCTGGCGCAGCCAGAGCGGCGACGGCCCGACCTTCACGTCCGCGAAGACGCGCGCGGTAAAGCGCAGGCAGACGTCTGGGTCGGCGATCTCGACGCTGGCGTGGTCCTCGGCGAAGTCGGAGCCGCTCGGCTCGGCGTCAGCGTCGGCCGGGTCGGCAGCGAGCGGTGCGCCGGTCGCGGCGTGGACCTCGCGCGCGATGCCGTAGACCGACAGGCAGTCGGGCCGATTCGGCGTGATCTCCAGCTCGAGCGCCTCGTCGGCGATCGGCAGCACCTCTCCGAGCGGCGTGCCGGCGACGAGCGCGTCCTCGAGGACCATGATCCCCTTGTGCTGGTCGCCCAGTCCGAGCTCGTCCTCGGCGAGATCCGCGAACGGCGAATCTGCCGGCCGGGTGGCGGCCGCGGGCTCGTGCGCCGCCGCGCCCCCCACCATCGACGCGAACGCCGCCTGCGCGGCCGCGCTCCCCTGATCCTCGGGGAGCGC
>CBFGZN010000166.1:0-6100 GCA_965653255.1 uncultured Solirubrobacterales bacterium
CATCGCGGGATCGCAGACGCTGGCCGCGCTGGGCGTGAGCTCGCGCTCCTCAGGCCACCGTCACAAGACCCGCCGTGTCAGCTCACGCGGCGGCGGCGTTCGCTCGATGCAGCGTGCGCTCGGCGTGCCCGCCGACGGCATCTTCGGCCCCGGCACCGAGGCCGCCGTCAAGCGCTTTCAGCGCGCGCACGGGCTGACCGCCGACGGCGTCGTCGGCCCGCAGACGCGCTCGGCGCTCGGGATCGGCCCCGGCAAGGCGCCGATGGAGCCGCGCTCGGTCATCGCCCGGTTCGACGAAGCCAGCGGCCGCCTTGGCGGCGCTTTCCAATTCCCGGGTCTGGTCCTCGAACTGCTTGCGGATGTTCTCGATCGCGGCGGCGGCCTGCTGGAAAGCCCGCTCGACTCGACCGGCTTCATGAGCTACGGCCGCCCCGGCCCTGGACGCCACATCACGATCTACGCCAACTCCGGCCATGCCTACATGGTCATCAACGGCCGCCGCTACGACACCAGCGCCCGCTCCGAGACCGGCTCGCGCTGGTCGAACCAGATGCGCTCCTCGGCCGGCTACGTCGCCCGCCACCCCGCCGGCTTCTGAGGCTCCCGCTCGCCGGCTCGATCGAACGATCCTTGGGGTCATGGCCCTAACGATCCTTCGCGCGATCGGCTACGAGGGCCGCTAGGCTCGCTGCCCAATGGCGACCGGCCGCTACGCGCCCTCTCCGAGCGGACCGCTACATCTCGGCAACCTGCGCACGGCGCTGCTGGCGTGGCTGTTCGCGCGCTCGGCGGGCTCTAGATTCGTAGTTCGGATCGAGGACCTGGACCCGGCGCGGTCGCGTCCCGAGCATGAGGAGGGACAGCTCGCCGACCTGCGCGCAATCGGACTCGACTGGGACGGCGCGGTCGTACGCCAGTCTGAGCGGACCGTGCTCTACCGCGAGGCGCTGCGCCGCCTAGAGGCCGCCGGCCGAATCTATCCGTGCTGGTGCACCCGCGCCGAGATCCGCGCAGCGGCCGACGCGCCGCACGGCCCGCTCCCCGAGGGCGCCTACCCTGGCACCTGCCGGCGGCTCAGCGACTCTGAGCGATCGTGGCGCGAGCGGGCGGCGGGACGGCCGCCATCGCTGCGGCTCGACTCCGGCGAGGAACCACTCTCGTTCGACGACCGCATCCACGGCCGTGCCGAAGGTGCAGTCGACGACTTCGTAGTCTGGCGCTGGGACGACACCCCTGCCTACAACCTCGCGGTGGTCGTCGACGACGCCGACCAGGAGATCGGCGAGGTCGTTCGCGGCGACGACCTGCTCGACACGACGCCGCGCCAGATCCTGCTCCAGCGGCTGCTCGGACTGCCCACCCCTTCCTACGCTCACGTGCCACTCGTCCTGGCGCCGAACGGCGAGCGGTTGGCCAAGCGCCACGGCGCGGTGACGCTCGCCGATCGCGCGGCGCTCGGCGAGACCCCCGCCGATGCGCTCGCCTGGATGGCGACGACTCTTGGGCTCGCGACGGCGGGGGAGCGACCCGCCGCGGCCAGCCTCGTCCCCCATTTCGACGCCGCCGCCCTTCTCCGCGAGCCGACCGTCTTCGCCGGCTGACCGGCTTCGACCGCCAGCCTTAGGCGACAGCGCGGCCGAAATCGCCCCACGTGGCGCGGCGCACCTCACCCGACCAGCGGGTTGCGCGTGCGGAGCGCGGGGAAGCGGCCGAAGTCGTGGTCGGCGGTCCAGAGCTCGCTGACTCCGTGAGCGACACAAGTCGCCGCGATGCGGGCATCGAAAACGAGCGGGCCGGCGGCGCGTCCGCTGGTCGCGAGCTCCTCGAGGACCGGCAGATAGTCGATCGGCTCGGCGAGCGTGACGCAGCTGTCCGAGCTGGTGAGCCGCTCGACGAAATCGAACGCCTCGTCGAGCGTGGCCGGGCTGTGCGTCAGCCGCGTCACGACCGCGACGAACTCGTGTACCACCGACCACGGCAGCCCCCACGGCGCACGGCCGTTGGCGAGCCGCTCGAGGCTCGCCTTGGCCGGCTCGTGCCAGTCGGGCATTGTGCGCCGGTTCGCGTACACGAGGATGTTGGTATCGACGGCGATCATCGAGCGTCGAACAGCACGCGGCCGGCACGAGCGGCCCGCAACGCGGCCGCGATCTCGGCCGGGTCATCGGGCCGAGTCGGGTCGCCGGTCGTCGGCAATACCAGCCGCTTGGGCGCGGCCGCCGCGCGCCGACGCAGGACGTCGCGCAATCCCTCCTCGACAAGTGCCCTCAAGGTCACCCCCTCCTTCCTGGCTTCGGCCTTCGCCTCGGATAGCAAAGCGTCGGCAATATCGATGGTTGTCTTCATATGGGTACCCATACTAGCGCGGGTACCGGGCGTCAACAAGGCGGTCATGGACGTATAGGGACGAACAGGCCGCAACCTGCCTCCCCTTTTGTCCAGCTGTGAGGTCTAGAGCCCGGGATCGCTCGGCGGCTGCTGGATCGCAGCGCCGGGTTGGCCGTAGGTCGCCGTCTGGCGCGCCTGAGCCTCGGCGAACTCGCGCTGGGCGCGGTCGACCGACTGGACGACCTCGAGCGGGTCGGCAACACCCTCGAAGCGGAAGCCGTCGGCGTCCGTTCCGGCGGTGTCGAAGTCGACGGTGCCGACACGCAGCATCCGCTCGATCACCGACTGCTCGGTGTTGACGTTCTGGACGCGCTCGAGTCGCGCCTCCTGCGTCTTGCGGGCGATGATGCCGCGCTTGATGTGCAGGCGGCGGTTGGTGATCGTGTAGGTCGTCGCCATCCGCCAGACGTAGCCGCCGACGATGACGAGCGCGATCAGCACGATCCCGACCAGGACGAGCATCGACGTATCGGCGCCGTCGCCGGCGACGCTGGCGATGCCCGCGTAGGCGGCGAGCAGGACCACCGCCCCGAGCAGGCCCTTGAGATAGAAGGCGAGCGTCGCGCGCCAGGAGGGATGTCCCTCGAAGACCGCGTTCTCACCGGACGCCAGCTGCAGGGAGGCCATCTTTGGAGCCTAGCTCAGCCAGACCCCGGAAAGAGAAAGGGCCCCGCCGAAGCGGGGCCCTTTGCGAAGCCTTGGCGTAGTGCCGAAGCTAGGCCTGAATGACGTTGACCGCCTTCGGGCCCTTGTCGCCCTGCTCTGCGTCGTATGTCACGCGGGCTCCCTCGGTGAGCGACTTGAAGCCGTCACCGCTGATGCCGCTGTGGTGCACGAAGAGATCCTTACCACCGTCGTCGGGGGTAATGAAGCCGAAGCCCTTCTCGTCGCTGAACCACTTCACGGTTCCGCCTGGCATGGAATTCCTCCACGGTCTTTCTGTGTGTGCTGCATACACGCGGAGGATGCTGATGAGCAACGACTGCGAGCGCTGGCACTACTTTCGCCGGACTTTCCGGCCTTACGACCCGTCAAGCTAGCACCGATGGCCAACCCATTGCTACTCGTGGACGCTCCCTATCTCCTCTACCGGGCGTTCTTCGGACTGCCCGACAAGATCAAGGGCGCCGACGGCCGCCCCGTCAACGCGCTGCTCGGCAGCGTCAACTCGATCCTCGCCCAGGCCGACGAGCGCGGCGCGCGGGCCGTCGTCTGCTGCTTCGGGCCCGACGCCGCGACCTACCGCGTCGAGCTCTACCCCGGCTACCACGCCCACCGCCCGCCGATGCCCGACGACCTCGCTCACCAGTGGAAGCAGGCGCCGGATCTCTACGCGGCGCTCGGCTGGCAGATCGCCGACACCGACGAGCTCGAGGCCGACGACTTGCTCGGCGCCCACGCGCGCGTGGAGGAAACGGCGGGCGGCGAGGCGCTGATCCTGACCGGCGACCGCGACCTCTTCCAGTGCGCGACCGACGCGACGCGCGTGCTGCTGCTCGGCGGTCGCGGCAAGAAGGGGCCGGAAGAGATCGGGCCGCCCGAGGTCCGCGAGCGCTACGGCGTCGAGCCGGAGCAGGTGCCCGACTTCATCGCGCTGCGCGGCGACCCGTCCGACGGACTGCCGGGCGCCAAGGGGATCGGCGAGAAGCGCGCGGCGGACATCCTGCGCCGCCATGGGACGCTCGAGGCCGCACTGGCCGAAGCCGAGCAGGACGGCCCCGACGCCAACTCGCTCTGCCGCCAAGCCGACGAGCTGCGCGCCTTCCGCGAGATCGCCGCCCTACGGCCGATCGACGTCGAGCGTCCCGCGGACACGCCGACCGACCGCGCCGGTGGCGCCACCGCCGCACGGGCGCTCGGCATGAACCGCCTCGCGGATCGTTTGGACGGTTGACCACACCCTGGTGTGGTCAATGTTCCGAACTGTTGTGGCTAGCGGGCCAGCGCGACGAACCAGTCGAGCGCGGCGGGGTTCTGCAGCGAGTCGCGTGAGGCGGCCTGCTCGGGCGGGGTGCCCATCAGGATTCGCTTGACCGGCACCTCGAGCACCTTGCCGGAGAGCGTGCGCGGGATCTCCGAGATCGCGTAGACGTCGTTGGGCACGTGGCGCGGCGAGCACTCGGCGCGCACATGGCGGGCGATCTCGCGCTTCAGGTCGTCGTCGAGCGCGGCGCCGTCGCGCAGCACGACGAACAGCGGCATCCAGCTGTCCTCCTCGCCGACACCGGCGGCGCGAGCGGCCGCCGACTGGCTCGCCGGCACGTCGACGACGAGCGCGTCGACGATCGCATCGACCTCGAGCACGGCGCGGTAGATCTCGCTCGTGCCCATCCGGATGCCGCCGCGGTTGATCGTCGAGTCGGAGCGGCCGTAGATGATCGCCGTGCCGCGATCGGTGACCTCGATCCAGTCGCCGTGGCGCCAGACGCCCGGATACATCGCGTAGTAACTGTCGTGCAGGCGCTCGCCGTCGGGGTCGTTCCAGAAGAAGATCGGCATCGACGGCATCGGCTGGGTGAGCACCAGCTCGCCGACCTCGCCGACGACGGCGGCGCCGTCCTCGTCGAAGGAGTGCAGGTCGGCCCCGAGCGAGCGCGCCTGGAGCTCGCCGAGATGGACCGGCAGCAACACGCAGCCGCCGACGAACGCGGTGCAGACGTCGGTTCCGCCTGAGGTCGAGAACAGCCAGGTGTCCTCGCCGACGTGGTCGTAGACCCACTGGAAGCCCTCCGGCGACAGCGGCGAGCCGGTCGAGCCGACGCTGCGCAGCGCGCTCAGGTCGCGGCCGGCGCCAGGCTCGACGCCGTCCTTCATGCACGACGCGATGTAGGCCGCCGAGGTGCCGAAGCAGGTGACGCCGGCATCGGCCGCGAGGTCCCACAGCACGCCGAGGTCGGGATGGCCGGGGCTGCCGTCGTAGAGGACGATCGAGGCCGGCGTCAGCAGCACCCCCGCGAGGAAGTTCCACATCATCCAGCCGGTCGTCGAGAACCAGAAGACGCGGTCGCCGGGGCGCGCGTCGAGGTGCAGGTTCAGCTTCTTGAGGTGCTCGAGCAGGATCCCGCCTTGGCTGTGGACGATCGCCTTCGGCAGCCCGGTCGTGCCCGACGAGTAGAGGACCCAGAGCGGATGGTCGAACGGCAGCTGCTCGAACTCGAGCGGGACACCGTCGCCGCGTGCGAGCAGGTCGGCGAACGCGATCCCCTTGTCGAGTCGGCCGGCGTCGGCCGCGCCTTCGAGATACGGCAGCAGCACCGTGTGCTCGAGCGACGGGATCGCACGCTCGAGTGCCGCGGCGGTGTCCATTCGGTCGAAGTCGCGGCCGTTGTAGCGGTAGCCGTCGACGGTGAGCAGGACCTTCGGCTCGATCTGGGCGAAGCGGTCGACGACCGACGACACGCCAAAGTCCGGCGAGCAGCTCGACCAGATCGCCCCGATCGACGCGCAGGCGAAGAACGCGGCCATCGCCTCGGGGATGTTCGGCAGGTAGGCGACGACGCGGTCGCCAGGCCCGACGCCCAGGTCGCGCAGACCACCGGTGATCCGCGCGGTCAGCGTGCGCAGATCGCCCCAGGTCAGCTCCGAGAGCTGGCGCAGCTCGGAGGCATGGCGGATCGCCACCTCGTCGTCGTCGCGCGAGGGCGGGAACGCGCCGGTGTGCACGCCGATCACCCGCAGGCCGTCTTCGGCGTAGCGCTCGTGCCACGCCTTC
>CBFGZN010000167.1:0-6088 GCA_965653255.1 uncultured Solirubrobacterales bacterium
GCACCGCCCGACGTGAAGCGGAGCGCTCTCGCGGTAGCTACTGGTTCTGGTCGGCCCCGGTGACGACCACTACGGTCGCATCACCGGCCAGAGCCTGGCTCTCGGCGTCGATCGCCTCGCGCTGAGAGATGTCGAGGCGGCGGCCCACGTCGGCCGCCTCGCGCTCCGCTCCAGGGGCGTAGAGCACGACGGACTCGGCTCGCTCCTGGTCGAAGTTGTTCGTCACGGTGCCGAGCTGGAAGCCCTCGCCGACGATCTTGTCGCCGACGGTGGCGGCCAGGCCCGGAACGGTGGTTCCGTTGAGGACGGCCACGGTCACCTGTGAGGGGTCGATCGGGGGCGCGGAGCTGCCGCCGCTGGACCCGCCACCGCCACTGGTACTCCCGCCCGTGGCGAGCCCGGCGTCACTGCCACCGCCATCCGAGCTGTCGTCGCCGCCGGTCAGCTGCAGGACGCCGAAGGCGACGACCGCGATCGCGACCATCGCCGCCACGACGAGCAGTATCGGCCGGCGGCCGGCGGCGCTGCTCGACGAGCGCTCGTTCTCGGAGTCCGGGCGGCTCTCCGCATAGGGCGGCAGGATCGCTCCGCGGTCGCGGGCGTAGCCGGTCGCAGGCGCCGGGGCACCGCGGCGCTGGTAGGGACGCGGCGGGACCGGCGGGCGCGGTGCGCTAGCGGCCGGCGTCGCCGGGACGACGTCGTGCTCGTCGGTGAAGTCGATGTCGGAGTGCTCGTCCTCGGGACGCCACTCGCCCGTTCCGGGATCGTCGGCATCGAGCTCGTCCGCCTCGCCGGTGTCACCCGGGCGGTAGACGGCGGTCTCGTCGCCGTCGACTACGGGCTCGTCGCCGGTGGTCTGCTCGCCGTCCGCATCGTCCTCGGGCATGTCGTCGAAGCCTTCGTCGGTCTCGCCGTCCGCGCCAGCAGCGGTCTCCTCGCCATCGCCGTCCTCGTCGTCATCCGGCGGGAGCGGCGGCGGATGCACGACCGTGTCCATCGCCGTGATGTCCTGCTCCTGGTCCCCGTTGAAGTCCTGGTCGTCATCGGTCCCCTCGTCAGCGCCAGCGGCTGCGGGGGTCGCCGGCGCTGGCCCGCGCGCGATCGCTGGAGCGGCGCCTGCGGCTGAGGCAGCGCCCGGCGTCGCCGGCTGCACTCCGGGCGGTCGCGGCACCGGCGGCGGAGTCCCGCCCGGGATCGGCCGCGACGGAGCGGGCCGTGAGACCGGCTGCGCCACCACACCGCGAGGCTCGGCCGGCACCGCCGGCGACGGTCCGCGCTCCGGCGCCCGGCCCGCCCACTCGCGCAGCCGCTTGACGTCGCGCGCCTGCGAGAAGTAGAGGGCGGACAGCACTGCCAGGCCGAGGACGGCGGCGAAGCCCGCGTACGAGCCGATCTCTTGGATGATCTCCATAGAAGAAGTTGGTGAACTCTAGTCCGCGTCCACGGCGGCAAGCGCCCGCTCGGCCGACAGCTCGGCGACGGCGCTCGCCAGAGCGGCCGCGTCGCCGTTGTAGACGAGCTCCTCGATCCGCGCGAAGGCGCCCTCGACCCAGTCCGGGTCGAGCCGCGGGCGGACCGCCGCGACGATCTTCTCGGCCGGCGTCGGCTGCGGCCGCTCGCCGGGGTCGAACAGCTCCTCGTGGATCTTCTCGCCTGGACGCCGCCCGACGATCTCGATCGCGATGTCGACGTCGGGCTCCTTGCCGGACAGCCGGATCATGTTGCGCGCCAGGTCGACGATCTTCACCGGATCGCCCATCTCGAGCACGAAGACCTGCGAGCCGGTCGTCAGGTCGCCCGAGCGGATGATCAGCTGGACCGCCTCGGGGATCGTCATGAAGTAGCGCGTCATCGACTCGTCGGTGACCGTCACCGGGCCGCCGGCCGCGATCTGGCGGCGGAAGATCGGCACCACCGAGCCCGACGAGCCGAGCACGTTGCCGAACCGCACCGCCGCGAAGCGCGTGCCGTGGAAGCGGTTCTGCGCCGCCTCGATCGCCCACTCGGCGAGCGCCTTCGAGGCGCCCATCACGGTCGCGGGCGCGACGGCCTTGTCGGTCGAGACGAGGATGAAGCGCTCGGCGCCCGACTCGCCCGCGGCAGCCGCCACGATCCGTGTCGCGACGGCGTTGTTGCGCACCGCCTCGACCGGGTTCTCCTCCATCAGCGGCACGTGCTTGTAAGCGGCGGCGTGGAAGACGACGGTCGGACGCTCCTCGGCGAACAGCTCGCCCATCCGCGTCGCGTCCTTGCAGTCGGCGAGCACCGCGACGAGGTTGCCGTAGTGGCGGTCGTCCTCGAGCTCGCGACGGATCTCGAAGAGGTTGTTCTCGGCGTGGTCGACAAGCACCAGCCGCTTCGGCTTGACGCGCGCGATCTGGCGGCAGAGCTCGGAGCCGATCGAGCCGCCGGCGCCGGTCACCAGCACGACTTCGCCGGTCAGGTAGGCGCCGACGCGGTCGACCTCGACGCGCACCGGCTCGCGGCCGAGCACGTCCTCGACCTGGACCTCGCGCACCTGGCGCAACAGGTTGGTCCCGCGCGACAGCAGCTCGAAGGTCGTCGGCAGCGTGCGGACCGGGATGTTGCGCTCGCGGCAGGCGGTGACGACCTTCTGGCGCAGCATGCCGGGCGCCGAGGGGATTGCGATCACGACCTCGTCGGGCTTGGTGTCGTCGAGCACGCGCGGCAGGTCGTCGGTGCTGCCGTGGACGCGGTAGCCGCCGACGACCATTCCCTGCTTGCGCGGGTCGTCGTCGACGAATCCGATCACCGCGGTCGACAGCTCGGGGTTGCGGCGCAGCTCCATCGCGACCTGCTGGCCGCCGTTGCCGGCGCCGACGATCAGCACCTCGTTGGTGGCGCGCGCGACCAATGGCCGGCGCAGCTGACGCTCGACCAGCGCCCGCACCGCGAAGCGGGCGCCCGAGACCAGCGCCAGGGTGAGCAGGAAGTCGAGCGCGATCACGCCGCGCGGCGGATCGACGTCGCCCGGCGAGAAAAGGAAGCTCAGCCCGATCAAGGCGAAGCTCGAGACGATCACCGCCTTGACGATCGACTCGAAGTCGGCCTGGTCGACGAACCGCCACAGCTTCGAATAGAGCCCGAACGCTGCGAACAGCGCCAGTTTCAGCACCACGACGAAGACGATCGTGTCGGTCAGCAGCTCCTCGTAGCGCGGCGGAATGCCCTCGTCGAAGCGCAGCACGTACGCGAGGTAGTAGGCGAGCGCCACCAGGCAGGCATCGACCGCCACCTGGCCGATCCGACGCACGCCGACCGAAGATGTCAGGCGGGAGGGCAAGGGGCTCAGGGTACCGCCGAAAGCAGCATCTGGGCGAGCTCGCGAGGATTCCGCCGGATGCGCTCGCGCGTGGTCTCGGTGCGCTTCTCGACGTCGACTGCCTCGGGATCTTGGAGGCGACGCAGGCGGCCGTCGCGCAGCAGGCCCTCGTCGACCGCGCCGAGACGGCCCTCGAAGGTCGTGAAGACCGGCGTTCCGAGCGCAACGGCCTCGCGATTCATCGTGCCGCCGCCGGAGACGACGAGGTCGGCGTGGGCGATCAGGCTCTGGGCGTCGATCGCGCGCTGCGGGACGATCAAGCGGGAACTGCCGGCGGCGGTCGCCTTGAACCGGCCGCCCGCGATCGCGTCGATCTCCTCGCGCTGGCGTGGGGTGCGGGGGAGCACGACGGTCTGGGCACGGTCGCGCAGTCGCTCCAACACGCGCGGGAAGACCGGGCTCTCGTGGCGGTGGTACAGCGAGGCGTCGGGCGGGGTACGCACCACGGCGATCGGGGCTGCCGCATCCAGTCCCAGCTCCTCGAGCACCGCCGTGTCCGGCTCGAAATCGGCGAGGTAGTACTCCTCCTTCAATCCCGGGTAGCGGCGCAGCTTGCCGCGCGCGCCGTAGCGGTCGAGCCGCTCCGGAGGGATCGCATCCGGCACGACAACCGCGCGCGCCAGCCGACAGTTGACGTTGTGCTGAACCGTCGCCCACTCGTAGTCGAACGCCGTCGCGGACGGGATCCGCAGCAGTTTGGCCGCGACCATCACGTCATTCGAGGCGTGGCCCATCGCGACGTCGAAGCGACGGCCGCGCGCCCAGCGCGCCAGTGCGAAGCTGCGCCCGGCGAGACCGGCCGCCTTCGCGGTCAGCTTGTCGCCGGCGTGGCTCCCGATCGCCGTGTGCTCGATCCCCAGCCGCTCACACAGCTCGAGCGTCTGCGCGAAGTCGCGCGCGGTCACCTCGACCTCGTGCCCGTCCGCCCGCATCGCCTCGATCAGCGGACGCATCACGAGTACGTGCGGGCTGTTGGTCAGGTCGATCCAGACGCGCATCGGTGCGGTAATCCTGGCGTGGCCGGCGGTCAGCCGAGCACGTCGGCGACCGCGGCGACGACCTCACGGACCTGGGCCTCGGTCAGCTCCGGGCCCATCGGCAACGCCAGGTGCGTCCGTGCAACCGCGTCAGTACCGGGCAGCGACAGACCCTCGGGCGCATAGCCGGCGGTCGCCGGCTGGCGGTGGATCGGCGTGCGGTAGTAGCCCCGCGCTCCAACGCCCCGCTCCGCGAGCCCGGAGGCCAGCTCGTCGGCGCGCTCGCTGCGGACGACATAGAGGTGGTGGACGTGCTCGCAGCCGTCGACCGGCGCCGGCAGCTCGACGTGCTGGTCCAGTCCCTCGCGCGTGTAGAGATCGGCGACTCCGCGGCGCGCGGCGTTCCAACCGTCGAGCTCCGGCAGCAGCACCCGCAGCACCGCCGCCTGCAGCTCGTCGAGACGCGAGTTGTAGCCGACGTCGACGAACGTCTTCTTGTCGTCGGAGCCGTGGAAGCGAAGCCGTCGCACCGCGGCCGCGACGTCGTCGTCGTCGGTCGTCACGGCGCCCCCGTCACCGAGGCAGGGCAGGTTCTTCGACGGGAAGAAGGAGAAGGTCGCGGCGTCGCCGAGCGCGCCCGCGCGCTCCCCGCCGAGTCGCGCCCCCGTCGCCTGGGCGGCGTCCTCGAGCACCGGCAGGCCCAGCTCGCGCAGCTCGGCCATCGGCGCGACGTTGCCGAACAGGTGGACCGCGACGATCGCCTTCGTCCGCGGCGTGATCGCGGCCTTGACGGTCTCGGCGGTCAGGCACATCGTCTGCGGGTCGACGTCGCAGTAGACGGGCGTCGCACCCGCCGAGATCGTCGCCTCGACGGTCGCGTAGAAGGTGAACGACGGGCAGACGACCTCGTCCCCCGCACCGACGCCGAGCGCCCGCAGCGCGATCGTGATCGCATCGGTTCCGTTCGCGACGCCGATCGCGTGACGCACACCGAGATGCTCCGCCAACTCGCGCTCGAACGCCTCGACCTCCGGACCGAGGATGTAGCGGCCGCCGTTGGCGACCTCGCCAAGGCGCGTGACGATCCGCGGCAGCTGGCGGTCGAGGCTGGTTGCGAAGAGCGGGACCGCCATGGAAGCCCGCTACCCTACCGCCCCTCTCGTGCTGCTCGCCTCCCTCACCGACCCGATCGTCGAGTTCGCCACCAACGTCGTCGCGGACCTCGGCCTCGCCGGGATCTTCGTCCTGATGACGCTCGAGTCGGCGTGCATCCCGATCCCCAGCGAGGCGACGATGCTGTTCGCCGGGTTCAACGTCGCGAACGGCGAGTACTCGCTCTTCGCCGCCGTCGCCGTCGGCTCGGTCGCCAACCTCGTCGGCTCCTGGATCGCCTACGCGATCGGCTACTACGGCCGAATCGACATCCTCGAGAAGCACGGCAAGAAGCTGCACATCAAGCCGAGCCACCTCGAGTGGGCCGACCGCTGGTTCGAGCGCCACGGCGATGCCACCGTCTTCTTCTCGCGGATGCTGCCGATCATCCGCACCTTCATCTCGCTCCCGGCCGGCGTCGCGAAGATGCCGTTCTGGCGCTTCAGCGCGCTGACACTGCTCGGCTGCATCCCCTGGGTGCTGATGCTGACGTTGATCGGCAAGGCCGCTGGCGACAACTGGGAGGACTGGAAGGACTCGCTGCATTACGTCGACTACGCCGTCGCGGCGGCGATCGTGGCGGGCGTGATCTACCTGATCGTGCGCCGCCGACGCC
>CBFGZN010000168.1:0-6067 GCA_965653255.1 uncultured Solirubrobacterales bacterium
GACGCCAACCGGCGGCCGACGGCACTACTGACGCCGCATCCGAGCTCTCCTGAGCACTCGACAGGCACTGGCGTCTCCCGTCGAGGGGCCCTACTGTTGAGCTAGGCGGGGCCGATGGCGACTATCGACGACACCACACGGGCCGCAGCCGGCCCGAGCAGCTCGGCCGCGCCGACGCGGCGGATTCCGGGCGACCCGCTCGACCTCGTCTTCGAGCACCTGCGCCGGCTGCTGCGCGCTGACGCGGCGATCCTGATGTCGATCGACCGCGAGCGGTCGGCGGTCGCACCGAGCGCCTCGTGGTTTTCCTCGACCGAGCTCCACCAGGCGCTCATGCCCGCGCTCAGCCGACCATACGACCGCAACCGCCCCGGACTGACCGAGGCGACGGTGGAGCGCGGCCGGCCGCTGCTGCTGCCGCGGCTCGAGGACTGGGAGGCCGCTGGCTATCCGCGCGAGATCATCACCTCGGCATCGAATGAGCAGGCTTGGGAGATGATCCGTCGCGCTTCGGCGATCTGCTGCCCGATGCGGACACCGCTCGGCCGCACGCTCGGCGTGATCATCGTTCTGTCGGTCGATCCGCTGCGGCCCTTCGGGCAGACCGACCTCGACACCGTCACCGTGCTCGCCGACCTCGCAGCTTTGGCGCTGGAGCGCTCCGACCTGCTTGCGACCGAGGCCGGCCACGCACGCGAGGAGCTGCTGCTCAAGCGGGCGGCTGAGGGAACCGCCGCGACGCTCGAGCCCCACGAGGTGGAGCGACAGGTCGTCGCGCACGCGGTCGAGCTGCTCGCCACCGACCATGGCCTGCTCAGCCGCGTCCAACCGGGATCGCAACGGCTCGCGGCCGTGGCGCGAAAGGGCACCGCGACGGTCGACGCCGCGACGCTGGGCGAGGTCGTCCGTTCGCGAACCCCGGTCTCAGCCGCGGGTCCGCCAGCATCGGTCCACGTGCCGATCGAGCTCGGCCCCCGGATGTTCGGCGTGCTGTCGCTGATTCGCGACGACGGCCGCGAGTTCGGCCGCGACGATCTGGCGCTGATCTCGAAGGTCGCGCGGATCTCCGCCGCGGCGCTGGCCAACGCCGACGCCTTCCAGCAGGAGCGTCACCTCGCGCGAACGCTGACCCACGGCTTCGTCCCCGAGGCGTTGCCGAGCGTGCCGGGCTGGGACGTCGGCGTTCTGTACGAGCCGGCCGACGACCAGCCGACCGGCGGCGACCTCTACGGCGCCTGGCCGCTGCCGGGCGGGGATGTCGCCGTGGTGATCGGCGACGTGGTCGGCAAGGGCGTCGAGACCGCGGCGCTGAGCGCGATGGCGCGCTTCTTCATCGAGGCGCGCAGCTGGGACATCAACGATCCGGCGGAGGTGCTCGAGCAGGTCAACACGATGCTCTACAGCCGGCTGCCGAGCGACCGTTTCGTGACCGCCTTCTTCGGACTGCTCGGACAGCGCAAGCTGCGCTACGCGAATGCCGGCCACCTAGCGCCACTCGTGCTGCGCTCCGACGGCAACCTCTCCGAGGCGACAGCAGGCGGCCTGCCGCTCGGCATCGACCCCGTGCCCGGCTATGTCGTCCACGAGCTCGAGCTCGGAACCGACGACATCCTCTTCGGCTTCACCGACGGCATCCTCGAGGCCCGCCGCGAAGGCAAGCTGCTCGGAACGGATGGCCTGCGACAGATCGTCGTCGACGCGGCGGCGATGACGCGCGAGCCGGAGACCTTGACGGAGCTCGTGCACGACGACGTGCGGGCGTGGGCACGCGGGCTGAGCGACGATGCGGCGATCGTGGCGCTGCGGCGGCGGGGGTTGGCAGTCGTCGACTAGCCGACGCCGTCGAGCAGCTCGAGCGGCTTCACGCCGAGACCGGCCGCAACGCGCGAGAGAACGCGAACTCCAGGGTCGCGGCGCCCCGACTCGATCCGCCGGATCTCCGCTGGATCCATCGAAGCTCCCTGCGCGAGCGCGTCTTGGGTCAGGCCCTTCTCCAGGCGCAACCGGCGAACGTTCGCCGCGAACTTGGGGAGCGGGTCGGCCACGGGCAGGACTGTTTCGCCTGCAAACCCGGCCCGCCAGGACTAATCCATCCTGCGCCGCTCTACAGACCTACAGAGACGTGGATGTATACGGAACGCGGCGCCGGAATGGCCGCGCAAAGGCGCTACTTGAGGACCGACAGCTCCTTGATCGCGGCCTTGCCGTCCTCCGGCAGCTCCGTGATCCAGAGCAGGTAGTACCGGAAGCTCTGGCCACCGGTGTCGAGCGGGATGTCCTGCTCCGCGCCGATCGTCAAGTCGCTGCTGAGCTTCGTCCAGCCGTCGATGTCGTCGGGCACGTCGTTGGCGCCGTAAACCGCGGCGGTGAAACCCGGCGTCGAGGTCGTCACGTCGACCTGCCGCGCCGCGACCGACGCTCCCGCATCTACATAGAGCCCGACGCCCTCCTTGTTGGCGCCCTCGAAACCGACCTCGTAGGTCTCGGTGTCCCAAACGGTGGTGGGGTTCGCGTCGACCGCGAACTGCGTCGCCTCGGACGACTCGTCGTCGTCGCCCTGGGGGTCGTAGTCGTGGGCGGCGCCGCCGGTGAGCGCGACCGCGCGCAATCCCGCGCCTCCCACGGCCTCGTTGCCGCCGGGTCCGCGCTCGGTGCGGGTGGCGAGATAGCCGAGCACGCCCGCCGCCAGCAGCGCCACCGCAACCACGGACAGCAACCAGCGCCGCGGGCGGCGCAACCGCAGCGGGGCGAACTCCGTGGTGTCGCCCGGCAACGTCCGCAGGACCGTCGTCGCCTCGCCAGTCGTCTCGCCGGCGCGGGCGGCCTCGATCGCCAGCACCTGCTCGAGGTCGTGAACGAAGTCGTCCGCCGTCGCATAACGGTTGCCGAGCTCCTTGGCGGTGGCGCGGTCGACGACCGACGCCAGCGCCGACGACACGTCGGGCCGCGCGACGAGGATGTCCGGCATCTGCTCCTGGACGTGCTTCATCGCGACGTCCGACTGCTCGGTGACCTCGTGGCCGAGCGCCTGCTCGGGGGCGACGTAGTCGGTCGTTCCGAGCACGCGTCCGGTGGCGGTCAGCCCGTGGACCTCGAGCGAGCGGGCGATGCCGAAGTCGGTGACCTTGGCGCGCCCCTCCCGATCGATCAGGACGTTCTGCGGCTTCACGTCACGGTGGACGAGGTGGGCGGCGTGCGCCGCCGATAGCGCGCGGCCGATCTCGATCGCGTAGGCCACCGCCTCGTCGACCGGCAGCCGGCCCATCCGCTTGATCCGCTGCTTGAGCGTCTCGCCCTCGACCAGCTCGAGCACGATGTACGGCGAGCCGTCGTCCTCGCCGAAGTCGATCACCGTGACGACGTGCGGATGGTTAAGCCGGGCCACCGCACGCGCCTCGCGGCGGAACCGCTCGAGCTGATCGGGATCCGTCGAGATGTCGCGATGCATCGACTTGATCGCGACCCAGCGCTCGAGCGTCGTGTCGTAGGCGCGGTAGACCGTCGACATCCCGCCCGCGCCGATCTTCTCCTCGAGGCGGAAACGGTCGTTGAGCAGGGTGCCGATCACTGCCCCCTATTGTGCGGAGTCCACCGGCGATAGGGTTGGTCGGACCCGAGGAGGGACGGGATGGATCTATCTAGCAAGCCCACGCACGGCATGGTCCGCTGGCTCGGAGCAGCCTTGTGCATTGGGTTGGTCGGGTGCGGGGGAAGCGGAAGCGAGGAATCAGACAGACAGCATCCGCCGAAGGCGGAGCGACCGCAGTCGCCGAACGAGCGCCGGGTGGGCGCACTGGCTTGGGAGTTTCAGAAGGCGTTCTCGGAAGGTGACTACGACACGGTCTGCGAGATGCTCTCGTCAGCCATGCGCCAGGAGCTCGATGTAAGCGCGGGCAGCTGTTCCGCGGGCGTGGAAGCGACAAGGAAAGCCTCCCCTATCCCTAAGATCGCCTGGGTTCGACTGCGCGGCGGTTGGGGCACCGTCGTCATCCGTGAACACGGCAGCGGACTGGCGCTTGCCCAAGTCATTCGGGAGGATGGCCATTGGAGATTCCCAAGCCTGACTGTCACCGGCGCTAACGCGCCGTAGCTCGCCGTCAGCGAGCTACGGCGAGCGCCAGCAGCCGGTCGAGCAACTCGGAGTAGGCGACGCCGCTGGCGTCCCAGAGTTTCGGGAAGACCGAGGTGGCGGTGAAGCCGGGCATCGTGTTTAGCTCGTTGATCAGGATGCGGGCGTCGCCGTCGGGATCCTCGACGAAGAAGTCGCAGCGCGCGAGGCCGGCGCAGTCGACGCGGCGGAAGACGTCGGCGGCGAGCGAGCGGACGCGGTCGGCGACGTCGGCCGGTATCCGCGCCGGGACGATCAGGCGCATGCCACCGGCGGTGTACTTCGCCTCGTAGTCGTACCAGTCGGCGTCGAACTCGATCTCGCCGGCTACCGAGACCTCGGGGTCGGAGTTGCCAAGCAGCGCGCACTCGATCTCGAGGCCGTGCGACATCCGCTCGACGATCGCCAGCGGGTCGTGCTCCCAGGCGGAGGCGAGCGCCGCGGGAAGCTCGGCGGCGCTGGTCACCTTCGAGATCCCGACCGAGGAGCCGAGCCGGGCCGGCTTGACGAAGACCGGCAGGCCGAGCGCGGCGACGCGGTCGATGTCCGCGTCGGGGATCGGCGCACCCGGGACGTCGGGCCTGCGGACGGCCGCGTAGCCGACCTGTGGAATGCCGGCGACAGCCATCGCATCCTTGAAGAGGATCTTGTCGATGCAGATCGCGCTCGCCGCGACGCCCGCGCCGACGTAGGGCACGGCGAGCGTCTCGAGCAGGCCCTGGACGGTTCCATCCTCGCCATAGGGACCGTGCAGCGCCGGGAAGGCGACGTCGCAGCCGAGCAGACCGCCGGCCGGCTCGAGCGTCACCGGCGCGCCGTCCTGCGACCAGCGGCCGTCGCGGTCGATCGTCACACGCAACGGCGCGTGCCCCGCCTGCTCGAGGCCAGCCGCGATCGCCTCGGCCGAGCTCAGCGAGACGTCGTGCTCGCCGGACGGCCCGCCACCGAGGACAGCGACCTTCACGGCGACTCGTCCGGTGTCGTCGGGGGCGGCGTCGGTGCGACGAAGCGACCGACGACCAGGACGACGGTGCTGCCGCTGTCGACCCCGGTGTCCCCGCTCGGGCGTTGCTCGAGCACCACCCCATCCTGACTCTCGTCGTCGACGTCGCGCTGGCGAACCGACCCCTTCAAGCCGTCGGCGCGCAGCTGGTTGAGCGCGTCCTGCTGCGACAGCCCGACGACGAACGGGACCGGAACCTGCTCTACGGGCTCGGCGACGGTCAGCGTCACGCGGCCGCCGGGCTCGAGCGTCGCGCCGGCGCCGGGGTCCTGGGCGATCACCTCGTCCTCGGGCTGATCGGACGGCTCACGCACCGTCCGGTAGGTCAGGCCGAGGTCGTCGAGGCGCTTGGTCGCCGAGTCGAGCGACAGCCCGACGAGGTCTGGGACGTCGACCTGCTCAGGCCCGGAGCTGACGAACAGGCGCACGTTCGAGCGCCGCTGGATCGAGGCACCCTCGCGCGGTGAGGTACCGATCGCAAGGCCCTCGTCGACCGTCGCCGAGGCCCGCTCGGTCGGATTGACGCGCAGGTCGGCGCGACGCAGGACGCGGACGGCCTGCGCCTGCGTCAGCCCGCTGACCGACGGCACCGTCACCTCGCCGGGGCCGCTCGACACCACCAGCGTGATCGTGTCGCCGCGCGCCGCCTGCTCGCCGGGATCGGGGTCTTGGCGCAGCACCTGGTCGAGCGTCGCGAGCGACCGCTCGCGCTCGACCGCGACCTTCTCGAAGCCCGCCTTGTCGAGCCGGTCGCGCGCCTCGCTGAGCTGCATCCCGGTGACCTTCGGCACGTCGATCTGCTCGGGGCGCGTGAAGACCCAGGCCATCAGGGCAACCAGCGCGAGCACGAGCAGGGCTAGCGCGATCGCCGGCCAGCGGCGCGGCTTGTCGACCGTGGCGGCGCCACCGGGTGGCGGGGCCGGGACGGCCGCGAAGATCGCCGTGTCCTGCCCGAC
>CBFGZN010000169.1:0-5975 GCA_965653255.1 uncultured Solirubrobacterales bacterium
CGTTCGAGCTTCCATATGCTCGCGCGGTGGAGGAAGTCGAGAGGGTGACGCACGAGATCGAGCACCGCCTGTTGCCGCGTGCCGTCAAGCTGATCGCTGCGGGTGCGGTGTCGCGCGATCCGTCCAACCCGCGCGTCGTGCGCGTCGACGAGACCGCATGAGTGCTGCCGCCGACAGTCCGGCCGAGCCTGGTGGCGTCCGCGTCCGGCGCGCGCTGCTGACCGTCTCCGACAAGCGCGGTCTGGTCGACTTCGCGCGCGGGCTGCAAGAGCTCGGCGTCGAGATCGTCTCGACCGGCGGCACCGCGTCGACGCTCGCCGACGCCGGTATCGAGACCCGCTCGGTCGAGGACTACACCGGCTTCCCGGAGATCCTCGACGGCCGCGTCAAGACGCTCAACCCGCGCATCTACGCTGGCCTGCTCGCCGTTCGCACCAATCCCGAGCACGCCGCGACGCTCGAGCAGCAAGAGATCGAGCCAATCGACCTCGTCTGCGTCAACCTCTACCCGTTCGAGCGCGTCTCCGGCCGCCGCGGAGTCGACGAGGACGAGGTGATCGAGAACATCGACATTGGCGGTCCGACGCTGATCCGCGCCGCCGCCAAGAACCACCGCTTCGCTGCCGTAGTAGTCAGCCCCGAGAGCTACGACGCCATGCTCGAGGAGCTCGAGTCCTCTGACGGCCATCTCGAGGCCGCGACGCGCGAGGCGCTCGCGCTCGAGGCCTTCTCCTACACCGCGCGCTACGACGCCGCGATCTCCGGCTGGTTCGCCGAGCGCGAGGAGGACTTCCCCGGCCAGGTCACGCGCTCGTTCGTCAAGGTGCTCGACCTCTCCTACGGCGAGAACCCGCACCAGCGCGCCGCCTACTACGCCGACGCGCGCACTCGCACCCACCTGCTGTCGATGGTCTCGAAGCTGCACGGCAAGGAGCTGTCGTTCAACAACCTGCTCGACCTCGACTCCGGCCGTCGCCTGCTCGAGGAGTTCGAGCTGCCCGCCGCGGTGATCATCAAGCACAACAACCCCTGCGGTTGTGGTGTCGGCTCGACGGTCGAGGACGCGTTCGACAAGGCGCTCGCGACCGATCCGCTGAGCGCCTTCGGCGGCGTCATGTGCTTCAACCGGCCGATCGAGCGAGCCCTCGCCGAGCGATTGAACTCGATGTTCGTCGAGCTGGTCTTCGCGCCGTCGTTCGAGGGCGACGCGCTCGAGGTCCTGAAGCAGAAGCCGAACATCCGGCTGCTCGAGGACAAAGAGCGCCGCCGGCCCGAGGTTGCCGAGCAGGACTTCAAGCGCGTCCGCGGCGGCATCCTCGTCCAGGACCGCGACCTCAGCTCCGAGGTCCGCGAGGACATGATCGCCGTCACCGAGCGCAAGCCGACCGAGGCCGAGTGGGGCGAGCTGCTGTTCGCCTGGCGGGTCTCGAAGCACGTCCGCTCGAACGCGATCGTCCTAACCCGCGAGCTCGCCACCGCCGGGATCGGCGCCGGCCAGATGAGCCGCGTCGACTCGGTCCGCCTCGCTGTCGAGAAAGCCCGCGACGCCGATCGCCCACTCGACGGCGCCGTGATGGCATCCGACGCCTTCTTCCCCTTCGCCGACGGTCCCGAGATGGCGATCGAGGCCGGCGTCCGCGCCATCGTCCAGCCCGGCGGCTCCCGCAACGACCCCGAAGTCGTCGCCGCCTGCGACGCGGCGGGCGTCGCGATGGTCTTCACGAGTCGGCGGCACTTCCGCCACTAACGCCGACGCAGTGCCCCCGGTCGGATTCGAACCGACGACCTTGCGGTTAAAAGCCGCTTGCTCTAAGCCACTGAGCTACGGGGGCCCGGCGAATGATGCCGGACCCCGCTGCTGTGGTCGAGCTTCGAAGTAGCCCCGGGGAGAATCGAACTCCCGCCTGCGGCGTGAAAGGCCGCTGTCCTAACCGTTAGACCACGGGGCCTGGAGGGATGTGGACCAGTCTAGAGCGCCCTTTGGAGCTATCCGCCGGGTCTAGGCGGTCGCTCGGGCGTTGCGTTCGCGTTCGTCGAGCTCGGGGTCGTAGCCCCCACAGGACGCGGCGAAGACGAGCAGGCTGATCACGAGACCAACTGTATGCGATGTGACAAGGGCCACCAAGGCTCCCGCAACGCCGCCTGCCAGCGCGGCGAACAGGACGAGGCCCGCGGGGATCGACAGGACGCGCCCGGTGACGAGCGAGCAGGCGATCCAGGCGATGGGTCCCGTTACCCAGCCGTAGTCCTTGAAGAAGTCGTCGCCGAGCGGCAGCGCGATCAGCACACCGAACACGACGCCGACGGCCAGCGCCTGAACCACCAGCGCCCGAAGGAACAGCCCCTTGTCCATCCGCGGGATGTTAAGACCTGCTCCGACGCTCCACCGCGCCGAGGCGATAGGTTCAAGGGGCGAGGGCGGTTAGCTCAGCTGGTAGAGCACGTGCCTTACAAGCACGGGGTCGCTGGTTCGAACCCAGCACCGCCCACTGCTCGCAGTCGCTAGGGTCGGCGGCGTGAGACTGCGGGAGGGTTCGACGGTCGCCGTCGTGGCTGCGGCGCTGCTGGTGTGTGCGCCGGCCGCCGCGCAGGAGGTCAGTGCTCCTGATCCCGTGGCGCAGGTCGGTGAGGTCGCTATTCCGCGCGCTGAGTTCGAGCACTGGTACGCCGCGGCGAGGCAGTCCTACCTCGGCGGATCGGTCGAGCTCGTCGCGCCGGGGTACGACGCGTGCATCAACGCGAAGAAACGGTTTCGGGAGCGGCGCGCGTGGGCGCCGCTCGCCGAGCGTGAGCTGCGCGCCCGCTGCGGCCGCGACCACCGGATGCTGCGTGGTCAGGTGATGCAGTTCCTGATCCAGAGCCAGTGGATCCAACAGGAGGCGGCGGCCCAGGGAATCGTGGTTGGCGAACGTCGTGTCGAGCGGACCTTCCAAAATCAGAAGCGCCAGGCGTTCCCTAACGAACGCGCCTACCAGCGCTTCTTGCGCAGCAGCGGGGCGAGCGAGGCCGATATCAAGCACCGAATTCGGCTTGACGTGGCTCAGGACCTGCTCACTCGGCGTATTGCCGATGGGATCCGACCGGTTACCAAGCGCGACGTCACGCGCTACCGGGCGAAGCACCCGAAGCGCTTCTCCGGCATGGGCGAGCACAAGGCAGATGCTCGTGTGCGGGACTACCTCCTCTCATTACGAGAGCAGCGTGCTCTGGGCCGCTTCATACTCGACTTCAGGACCCGCTGGCGCGCCAAGACATGGTGTGCGCCCGGACACCACATCGCCGAGTGCGGCGCGATCGCGCCGCCGTCGTAGGTGAGCGAGTCGGAGCGGTGGTCTAATTTCGCGATGGCCGCGTTCAAGGGGTTCCCGGCGGAGGCGCTCGAGTTCCTGACGGAGCTCGAGGCGAACAACGATCGCGACTGGTTCAAGGCGAACCGGGCGCGCTATGACGAGTTCGTAGTCGCTCCGGCGACGGCGCTCGGGGAGGATCTGTCGAGCCTTGGGCGGCCGAAGCTGTTCCGGCCATGGAACGACACGCGCTTCCACGCGGCGCCGCCGATCAAGGAGCACGTCGGGTTGGCGATCGGCTACGAGGGCGCGGGCGGGTTCTACGTCGAGCTGTCGCTGGACGGGCTGCTGGTCGCCGCCGGTCTGCACAACCCGGCTTCGGACCAAGTCGAGCGGATGCGCGCCGCGATCGACAAGTCGCGGATCGCGGCGTCGCTGACCAAGGCGATCGGCGTCGCGGAGGCTGCCGGCCTGGAGCTCAACGAGCCCGACCTGGTGCGAGGTCCGCGCGGCTATCCGATGGACCACCCGCAGCACGAGATGCTGCGCCGCCGGCGGCTGATCGTGGCCAAGCGCCACGAGATCGGCCGCTGGCTGGAGAAGCCGACAGCAGGCGAGCGGATCCGCGAGCAGCTCGATGCCGGCGCGCCGCTGGTGCGCTGGCTGAGCGGGCACGTCGGTCCGAGCGAGCGCGGGGCCGACCGCGCCCGCTCGGCTTGACGGCGACCGCTAGCCCTTGAAGAGCCCGATCGTGTGACCCTCGGGATCGGCGAACATGCCGATCTCGACGCCCTCAGTCACCTCGACCGGTCCCATCTGGCGGCTGCCGCCGAGACTCTCCGCCTTGACGAGCGCTGCCTCGACGTCGGGCACCGCGACGTAGAAGGTGACGTGTCCTGGGTGGCCCTCCGGTCCCTCGCCGATCCCGCCACCGATTCCGATCCCGTCGCTGCTGAGATTGGCCTCACGGTCGACGGTTCCGTAGTTCATCGGGTTGTCGGCGTTGATCTCCCAGTCGAAGAGCTCCGAGTAGTAGCTGCGCAGCTTCGCGCCGTCCTTACCGATCACCTCGAAATGCACCACTGGCTGTCCCATGTCAGTCCTTCCGCGCGGGTGTTCGCTGTTCGACACACTTTGCCACGTGGGGTTCGAGGGCAATGGGGCGTTCGCCGTCTCGGCGGCGGTCGACGCGCTGGTCGTGTGCGTCCTGGTGGTCTGGGCGGTGCGGGCGCGGCCGAGCTTGCTGAAGCTCGGCTTCGCGTGTGGGCTGGCGCTCGCCTTTCTGGCGCTGAAGGGCGTCGTCCTGGTAGCCGGCGGACTCGAGATTCCGTTTGGCGTGATGCATGTGCTGTGGCTCGATCTCGTCGTGGTGTTGCCGCTGGCGGCTGTGCTGCTGGGCGTGCTCACCTGGCGAACGGGCGGCACGCCGCTGCGTGCGCTGGTCGTCCTCGGCCTGCTGCTCGTGCCGGTCGGCGCCTATGCGAGCTTCGTCGAGCCGGAGCGGCTGGTCGTCGAGCGCGCGACGGTCGAGCTGTCTTCCGAGCGCGGCGGGAACGACTCCGTCCGGATAGCGGTGATCGCCGACCTGCAGTTCGAGCATCTCGGCGATCACGAGCGCGACGCGGTCGCGCGGGCGATGGACGAGCGACCCGATCTGATTCTGCTGTCCGGCGACTACCACCAGGGCACGGCGGCCTCCTTCGAGCGCGAGCTGCCGGGCTTGCGGCGCCTACTGCGAACGTTGCGGGCGCCGGGCGGTGTGTTCGCCGTTCAGGGCGATGTCGAGAGCGTTGCCCGCGTGCGGCGCGTCTTCGCCGGCACCGGCATCCACCTGCTGATCGACGAGCAGGCCGCGACGCGCGTCGGTGACCGCAGGATTTCGATCGCCGGACTGCGGTTGCGCTACTGGCAGGCCAGCGCGCGCAGGCAGGCGGAGCTTCTCGAGGCTCGGCCCGGGAGGCGCGACATCAGGCTGCTGCTAGCCCATCGTCCGGATGCGGCGAAGTGGCTTGCGCCGGACACGCGCATCGACCTGGTCGTCTCCGGCCATACGCACGGCGGCCAGCTTCAGCTTCCGCTGGTCGGTCCGCTGACGACCGCCTCCAAGGTCCCGCGCGAAGTCGCCGCCGGCGGTCTGCATTCGCTCGATGGCCGTCCGATCTACGTCAGTCGAGGCATCGGCGTGGAGCGCGGTCAGGCCCCACGGCTACGTCTCGGCGCGCCGCCGGAGGTGTCGATCCTCACGCTGCGCTGACGGCAGCATCTGGCCTCCATCGGGACGCTCGGATAGGTTGGCCAGACCAACCCGAGGGGGGCCTCCTTGAGCGCAGAAGCAAGCCCGTCGCACGCGCGGCGGAACGTGATGTTCACCGCCGTGATCGCCGCCCTCGGAGGGCTGTTGTTCGGCTACGACACGGGCATCATCGCGAGCGCTCTGCTGTTCATAAAGTCGGACTTCGAGCTGAGCAGCCTGCAGCAGGGGATGGTCGTCAGCGCGGTGCCGATCGGGGCGGTGTTCGGGGCAGCGCTCGCAGGGCAGCTCGCCGACAAGTACGGCCGGCGGCGGATGATCCTGCTCGCCGCGGTGCTGTTCGTGGCGGGATCGATAGTCAGCGCGTTGTCGCAGGGGCCGACGGTGCTGATCGTCGCGCGCGTGTTCATCGGCTTCGCGATCGGCCTTGCCTCCGC
>CBFGZN010000170.1:0-5922 GCA_965653255.1 uncultured Solirubrobacterales bacterium
GGTCTGCTCGACGGCGCGATGGCGGCGGCCGAGCCGGAAGCTCGGGACCGCCAGCGTCTTGTCGATTGCCGCGTTGAGGGTGACGGTGATGATCATGGTTGTCCCGCGTGCTCCCTCTGTTCGCGCGCTCGCGCCCGTGCTCTGCGTCGTGCCTCCTGGGAGCGAGCCCGACGCCGACGCCTGATCTGGATGCCCGTGATGGCGACGATCGAAACGATGACCAACAGAACGAGTGCCGTCAAGGAGATTCCCAAAGCGGACGCGACCCGCCGCAGCGGCCCCGCCCCTGGCACCTGCTCGCCGGTGAGCAGCGGAACCCGCCGAACCACCTTGCCGTCGCGCAAGACCGCAACCGTGCCGACGCGCGTTTCAGCGGCGATCTCTCCCTTCAGCTCGTCGGGCGCGTCGATCCGCTTGACGATCCGCTGGTCGCGCCGCGCGGTGATCGCGACCGAGCGCGCGGGAACGAGCGGGACGCTCTCGTCACGGTAGGCGACCTTGGCCTCGGCAACGGCGCGATTCTCGTTCAGCACTGGCACGCGGCGGTACTGGGCCAGGCCGTAGCGCAGGAGGTCGAGTGTGTCGGCATTGCGAGCGGCCTCGCTCGGCGCGCCCAGCACGACACTGACCACCTGTGCGCCATTCGAGCCCGTCGCCGAGCCGACCAGTACGTAGCCAGCGTCGGTCGTGTGGCCTGTCTTGACGCCGTCGACGGCCGGCACCGAGGCGATCAGGTCGTTGCGGTTGACGACTGTTCGCGACCGCGCACCGGAGGTCAGCGTCGCCGAGGGCGAATCGACGACGCGCGCGAAGCGGCGGTCGCGCAACAGCTTGCGCGCGAGCAGCGAGAGGTCGCGCGCGGAGGAGTAGTTGAGCGGGTCGTCGAGGCCGATCGGGTTCGCGTAGCTGGTGTCGTCGAGGCCAAGCTCGGCGGCGCGCTCGTTCATGTCGGCGACGAACGCCGAGCGCGAGCCGGACACGCCTTCGGCGAGGGCGGCGGCCGCGTCGTTGGCGCTCTCGAGCATCAGCGCCTCGAACAGGTCGCGCACGCGCATCCGCTCCCCCGGCCGCAGGTCGATCTTTGACTCGGCGGGGGCGGCGCGATAGCTCGAAGCCGGGAAGACGGCGTCGAAGGGCGCGCGCTCGAGCGTCAGCAACGCCGTCATCAGCTTCGTCGTACTGGCGATCGAGCGCTGCGCGCGCGGATTCTTCTCGAGGATCGGCGTTCCGTCACGGGCGTCGACGAGGATCGCCGCCGCCACGTCGTCGAGGCTCGGCCGCAGCGGCGGCTGTCCGTGTGCGGCGGGGACGGCCACGAGCGCCAGCGCGACCATCGCGACGGCACCGGCGAGCCGCCGCCCGATCACTAGCGCAGCTGAATCTTCTGGCCGGCGATCAACGCCTGCGGATCGAGCTCCGGGTTGAGCTCCTGAATCGTCTCGACGGTCACGCCGGTCGACTCGGCGATCGCGCCAAGCGTGTCCCCGGACTTGACGGTGTAGGTGGCCGGCTGAGGCTTGGCGGGCGTCGTCGTGGTGCCCGCGGTCTGCTCGCTCGTCGTGTCCGCGGCCGAGCCGCCCCCGCTGGACGAGTCGTCGCCACCGCCGAGCGAACCGCCGATCACGATCAGAACCGCCACCGCACAGATGGCCAGAGCGGCTGGGGCGAAGATTCGTGCGGAACTGGAGGATCGGGCTGGCATGGCCTGGGTCAGGCGCGGAGCATAGGGGCTCAGGCGCCCCAGGCCAGCGCGCGCAACTCCTCTGCCGCCGCAGCCGCCGCGACGGCCGGATCGCCGCCGCGATCGGTGTGGGCGTTGACGATCGAACGCGATGCCGCAACCAAGCCAGCGGCCGGATGCGGAGCGAAGGCCGGTCCAAGGTCGTCGACGCTGCCGCCCTGAGCGCCAACGCCCGGCAGCAAGAAGATCGCCTGCGGCATCAGCGACCGCAGCCGGCCGAGCCGCTCCGGGCGGGTCGCGCCGCAGACAGCACCGACCAGCGACAGCCCGCAGTCGCCAAGCTGATCGCTGCCGAAGGCGTCGGCGAGCTGGGCGAGTCGCTCGTGCAGCGGCCGGCCGTCGGCGTCGAGGTCCTGGAGGTCGGCAGCGCCGGGATTCGAGGTGTTGACGAGCAGGAAGCAGCCGGCGCCCGCGGCCGCCGCCGCGTCGACGAACGGCTCGATCGCGTCGCCGCCGAGCAACGGATTCGCGGTGAACGCGTCGGCGCCAAGCCCCTCGACCGCGCCAAACGGCCCGTCGGTCGAGCCGACCAGCGCCTGGGCGTAGGCCTTGGTGGTGACGGGAACGTCGCCGCGCTTGCCATCGGCGAGGACGAGCAGGCCGTGTTCGCGCGCAGCGTCACGCGTCGCTTCGAGCGCCTGCCAGCCGGGAGCGCCGAGCCGCTCGAAGCAGGCCAGCTGGGGCTTGATCGCGACGCAGGCAGGACCGGCCGCCTCGATCGCCAGCCGACAGTGGGCAGCAACCGCGGCAGCCGTCCGCTCGGCGGTACTGCCGCCGTCCGCACCTTCCAGCGCGGACGGCCACAACACCGCCGGGTCCGGGTCGAGGCCCAGCACGATCCGGCTGCGACGCTCTTCGACGAGCGCCGCCAGCCGGTCCGCGAAGTGCTTCAGCCCTTTACGGACTTCTTGAGGGCCGAGCCGGCCGAGAACCGCGGAACCTTGCTGGCCGCGATCTGGATCCGCTCACCCGTCTGCGGGTTGACACCCTGGCGGGCACCGCGATCGGCCACGGAGAACTTCCCGAAGCCGGTGAAGCTGACCTCTCCGCCACGCTTCAGCGTGTCCTCGATGACCGTCAGGACCGCGTCGACGGCGGTCCCGGCATCACCCTTCGAGAGGCCGGACTCGGCGGCCACCTGATCGACGAACTCTGACTTCGTCACCTTGTTTCCTCCTTTGGAGGGACTGGAACAGTGCGGCGAAACTAACAACGCTCACGGACGACCGGCCCTCGAAACCGCTCTGGAGACGGCCTCGGAGCTAAGAATCCCCGCTATTTGCGGCTTTCGTCAGGGCTACCAACTGCTCCGCGAGGTCGAGTAGATCGTCCTGTCCCTTCGCTCCGGGAGGCAGCAACCGGGGCTTTCCGGGCGCGCTGTAGAGCAAAACGCGGGGCTCACGTTCGCGCTGTCGACGTCGCACCGCGCCCGCCACGCCCTCCGCCACCGCTGTCGCACGCGCGACCGCACCCTTCGGCCGCTCCTTCATGCCGGGGCCAGCTCGCCGAGGGCGTGACGAAGGTCGTAGAGCACCAGCGCCGGCAGCGCCGCTCGACGCGTGACGCAGGCGAGCACATGGCCCGCGTCGCGCACCGCGAACACCGCGCCGCCAGACGCCTGGACCTCGATCAGCTCGACCGGATCGCCGGAAACGCCATCGGCGCGTTCGACGAGTCGGCGCGTCAGATCGGCCAGCTCGCGCACGCGGTCCTGCTCCACCCCGCTCGCGTCGACGAGGCCGCCCGCAGCATCGAGTACGACGGCCGCCAAGACGTCCGTGGAGCTGTCGACGAGTCGCCGGGCGACCATCACGGTCACAATAGCCGCGTGCCGCTGCCCCGAATCTCGTGGATGGTCACCGTCGGCGTCTGCCTGATCGCCGCGCTCCTGCTGCTGGTCAGCGGCTACTCCGGCTACGCGGCGGTGCTCGTCGCGATCGGCGCGGCCGCTGCGGTCAACTTGTTCTAGGCGGCAGCGAGCTGCGCTCGGGCTCTAGGTGGATGAGGACATCCGCCCGGCCGAGACGCCCGCGGATCTCGGCCTGCAGCTCGTGCGAGACCTCGTGGGCGCGGTCGAGCGTGGTGCCTTCGTGGAACTGGACGTGCAGATCGATGTAGCGGCGACTGCCCGCCCGGCGGGCGCGCAGCTTGTGGTAGCCGGCGATCTCCGGCGCGCGATGGTCGACTTCGAGCGCCTCGCGCACCGCGGCGAGCTCGTCCTCCGGCAGCACCTCGTCGACCAGCACTCGTGACGACCGCATCAGGATTCGTAGCCCGGCGACGACGATCGCGACCGCGACGATCAGCGCCGTGAACGGGTCGATCCACTCGAATCCAGTCACGTCGACGAGCACCAGGCCGACCAGGACGCCGGCCGAGGTCATCGCGTCGGTGCGCAAGTGGGCGGCGTCGCCTTCGAGCGCCGGCGACTCGGTCGCGCGCGCCTGGCGGTAGAGGTAGGCCGACACGACCAGGTTGGCAACGACCGAGAAGCCGATCACCGCGATGCCGATCCCGAGCGACTCGACCTCGGGCGGATCGACGAGCCGCCGGACCGACTCGAAGACGATGATCCCCGCGCCGACGAGGATCAGCAGGCCCTCGATCACCGCGGCCAGGTTCTCGATCTTGTCGTGGCCGTACGGGTGGTCCTCGTCAGCCGGCTCGCCGGCCTTGCGCACCGAGACGAAGGCGACGATCGAGGCGATCAGGTCGACGCTCGAGTGGATCGCCTCGGTGATGATCGCGATCGAACCGGTGATTACCCCGGCGACCAACTTCAGCGCGATCAGCAGGCTGTTCGAGAGGATCGACAGCGCGGCCGCGCGCGTCTTGCGGCCGGTGTGCGGATCGTGCGCGGTCACGCCGGCCGGCCGTCGATCAGCGCGAGCAGCTCGCGCGCGGCGCGACCGCGATGGCTGATCGCGTCCTTCTCCGACGGGCTCAGCTCGGCCATCGTGCGCCCGTCGTCGTAGTCGTCGGGGATCACCGCCGGGTCGTAGCCGAAGCCGCCGTCTCCACGCGGCTCGTGGGTCAAGCGACCGGTGCAGCGCGCCTCGGCGACCAGCTCACCGCCATCGGGCTCGACCAGCACCAGCGCGCAGACGTAGGCGACGCGAGTGTCGCCCTCGGGCGGTACGTCGCGCAGCAGCTTGGCCAGGTTGTCGCCGTCGCTGGCACTCTCCCCGGCGAACCGCGCGGAGTAGATCCCGGGCGCGCCGCCGAGCGCCGCCGCCTCGATGCCGGAGTCGTCGGCAACGGCTGTCATGCCGGTCGCGGACGCGGCGGTGCGCGCCTTGACGAGCGCGTTCTCGACGAACGTCGAGCCGGTCTCCGGCGGCAGCTCGACCTCGTCCGGCAGCGCCACGAGCGCGTGCGGCGCCAGCAGCAGGTTCAGCTCGCGCAGTTTGTGCGCGTTGCGCGATGCGAGAACGAGCTGCACCCGATCCCCCGCTCAGCCGGCAGGAAGCCCATCGTGCGCGTCCGGCAGAGCCGGCCGCTTCGCGAACGCAGCCCCGTCGACCGCGGCACGCTGGGCCATGCGCAGCTGATCGATGCCGGATGCGGCGAGCGCCAGCAGCGCGTCGAGCGAGGTACGCGACAGCGGCGTCCGCTCGCCCGTCGCCTGGACCTCGATGAGCCCCCCATCGCCGGTCATGACGACGTTCATGTCGACCTCGGCGGTCGAGTCCTCGGGGTAATCGAGGTCGAGCAGCGGCTCGCCGTCGACCACGCCGCACGAGACGGCGGCGATCGACCCAGTGAGCGGCAACACGTCGAGCTTGCCCTCGCCGACCAGACGCGCCAGCGCCAGCTCGAGCGCGACGTAGCCACCGGTGATCGACGCGCAGCGGGTGCCGCCGTCGGCCTCGAGCACGTCGCAGTCGATCCAGACGGTGCGCTCGCCGAGCGCCTCGAAGTCGATCACGCCGCGCAGCGAGCGGCCGATCAACCGCTGGATCTCGACCGTGCGGCCGTCGGGACGGCCCTTCGAGACGTCGCGCTTCTTGCGCTCGCCCGTCGATGCAGGCAGCATCCCGTACTCGGCGGTGACCCAGCCCTTGCCCTGGCCCTTCATCCAGCGCGGGACGGACTCGTCGACCGACGCCGTGCAGATGACGCGCGTGCCGCCGGCCTCGATCAGCGCCGAACCGGTCGCCGACCCTACGAAGCCCGGTTCG
>CBFGZN010000171.1:0-5870 GCA_965653255.1 uncultured Solirubrobacterales bacterium
CGTCGCCGCCCGCCGCGACGACGCCGACGCGTAGCACCCTAGGCTTGCCTGCATGGAGCGCGATGAGCTGAGAGCGGTGCAGACCCCGTTGAAGCAGCGCTACGAGGCCGAGCCCGAAGCGGCACTCGTCACCCTCACCGCCGAGGGGTCGCTCGGCGAGGGGATCTCTTGCTCGGTGAGCACCGGCCGCGCGATCGCCGAGGCCGGCCTGCATCCCGCCAGCGGCGGCGACGGCTCGCTGCTCTGCTCCGGTGACATGCTGCTCGAGGCGCTCGCCGCCTGCGCCGGCGTCACGTTGCGTGCGGTCGCGACCTCACTCGGGATCGCCGTGCGATCGGGCACTGTCCGCGCCGAGGGAGACCTCGACTTCCGCGGCACGCTCGGCGTCGACCGCGACGCGCCGGTCGGCTTCGCCGCCATCCGCCTCACCATCGACATCGATTCCGACGCCGACGACGAGCAACTCGCGACGCTGAACAAGCTCACCGAGCGCTACTGCGTCGTCTACCAGACGCTTACAGGCAGCTCGACGCTTTCGACGCAGGTAGTCGCTCGCCCCGCCGACGCGTGATCCAACAACGCGTGATCTCGTTTCAGGGTCGTGGCTGGCAAGGAAGAGGCGGCCGACGCGTACTCCGTACGCAAGGTTGCCGATGACGCCGCCAGGCGCGTCCCTGGGACGAGAGGTGGGCCGTGCTGGGCTCGAACCAGCGACCTCCGCCTTGTCGAGGCGGCGCTCTCCCAACTGAGCTAACGGCCCGTCGCGGCCGGGGAGGATAGCGGGAGCAAGGAACCGGCGAGGAGCTGAGGCGGAAGGAGAGGTCGCCTCATGTGCTCCTCGCCGGGGAATGCCCTGGGAGGGCAGGGGTCTCACTGGGTCACATTGTTGGCCGTCCGTGACGATTCGGCCTGGACCCGATGGGGTGTGTCAGACATCAACCTACGCCGGCTCTGGCGGCTCGTCATCGGGGGAAGTCACGCGTTAGCGATCGGTGGTTTCTACCGACGTTCGCGAGCACTCTCGAAGGCCGTGACGTCGCCGTCGTTTACAACTGCTAGCTTGGCCGCGCCGGCCATGCGACTCTCCAGCGTCATCGCCCCCCGTGACCGCGAGTTCTTCGACCTGTTCGAGGAGGCTGGCGGCAACATCGTCCGCGCTGCGGATCTGCTCGACCGCATGCTGCGCGCGTTTCCCGACCGCGGCGACGATCTGGCGCGCGACATCCTGATCTGCGAGCAGGATGGCGACCGGATCACCCACGACATCATCCGGCGCCTGAACGAGACGTTCGTCACGCCGATCGACCGCGAGGACATCTACGAGCTGGCCTCCGGTCTCGACGACATCGTCGACCTCACCGAGGAGGTCGCGGACTACCTGATCCTCTACAAGATCGAGGCGCCGATGGAGCAGGCCCAGCGGCTCGCCCACGTGCTGCTGCAGTGCGCGCGCCAGATCGCCGAGGCGATGCCCCGGCTGCGCGGTTTCAAGGATCTTTCGCACTACACCGTCGAGATCAACCGGCTCGAGAACGACGGCGACCGGATCGTCCGCGAGGCGATCGCGTCGCTGTTCGACAACGGGATCGACCCGATGGTCGTGATCCGCTGGAAGGACATCTACGAGCGGCTCGAGCAGGCGATCGACGCGACCGAGAAGGTCGCGAACATCCTCGAGGGCATCGTCATCAAGAACTCGTGACGCTTCTGTAGCGCTCGCCGCATGGATAGCGACATCATCCTGGTCATCGTCGTCGTGACGGCGCTGGCGTTCGACTTCACCAACGGCTTCCACGACACCGCGAACGTCGTCGCGACGACGATTTCGACGCGTGCGATGCCACCGAAGGTCGCCGTCGGCTATGCGGCGATCCTCAACTTCTTCGGCGCCTTCCTGTCGCTCGAGGTCGCGGCGACGATCGCCAGCGGGATCGTCGAGGCGGACCTAATCACGCCGCTGATCGTCTTCGGCGGGCTGATCGGGGCGATCGCCTGGAACCTCGTCACCTGGTACTTCGGCCTGCCGTCGAGCTCTTCGCACGCGCTGATCGGCGGTGTCGTCGGCGCCGCGTTCGTCGCCGCCGGGCCGGACGCGATCATCGGCGAGGGGATCCTCGGCAAGGTCGTCGTCCCGGCGATCGTCGCGCCGATCCTGGCATTCGGCGTAGCCGGGCTGGGCATCCTGCTGATCTACCGGATCGTCGGCCGGCTGCATCCCGGGCCGGTCACGCGCGGGTTCAGGTTCGGCCAGATCGTGTCGGGCGGCCTGCTCGCGCTGGCCCACGGCACCAACGACGCCCAGAAGACGATGGGGGTAATCACGCTTGCGCTGATCGCCAGCGGCGAGCTGGGTGCCGGCGCCGAGCCGCCGTTCTGGGTCGTCGCGTCGGCCGCGTCGGCGATCGCCTTCGGCACCTACTTCGGCGGCTGGCGGATCATCAAGACGATGGGCAGCCGGATCATCAAGATGGACGCCGCCCAGGGCTTCGCCGCCCAGGGCAGCGGCGCGGCGGTGATCCTCGCGGCGACCCACGTCGGATTCCCGCTCTCGACGACGCACACGATCTCCGGTGCGGTGATGGGCGCGGGCGCCGCAAAGCGCTTCTCGGCCGTCCGCTGGGGCGTCGCCGGCAACATCGTGATCGCTTGGATCCTCACGCTGCCGGCCGCGGCCGGGATCGGTGCGCTGACCTACGGCGTCACGCGGATCTTCGGAACCGGTGCGCTCGGTCCGATCATCGTGTCGGCGGCGCTGGTGGCGGCGATCGTCGTGGTCTTCGCCCGCCGGCTGCGCCAGGGCTCCCCGATCACGGCGGCGGAGGGCTAGGCGTGCTGCCGATTGCGGAGATCCTCGACGTCGGCGACCTGGTCAGCGTGATCTGGACGTCGATCGTCGCTGGGATCGCGGTCTGCATCGTCTTCTCGCTGGCGATCGTCGGCTTCGCTCGCGCGACCGACTCGCGCGAGCGCAGCGGCGCCGCGGTCGCCGGCTACTTCGCGATGGCGCTGCTGGCGTTCGGCGCGGTGATGGCGCTCGTCGTGTTCGGCGTCATCGTGATGACGTCGAAGTAGCGGCCGCGACCAGCCGCTTGATCTCGTCCTCGCCGGTCCAGCCGCCGACCGAGGCGCGGACGTACGGCGTGCCGGGTAGGTCGCGGACGAGTAGCCCGGCGTCGAGCAGGCGTGCGGCTTCGGCCTGCGGATCGGCTGCCTCCCAGGAGACGAGCGTCGAGTGCCCGCGCGGGGCGACGGTCAGGCCGGCATCTGTCAGCTGCTCGGCGAGAGACTCCGCGAGCGTCACAGCACGTTCGCGCAACGGCTCCAGTCCCGCTTGCTCGAGGACGTCGAGCGCGGCAAGCGACCAGGCGCTGCGGTGCGATGGCGCGAAGCCGTTGTCGAAGCGGGCCGCCCCGTCGGCGAGCGACAGGTCGAGTGGGCGCTGGGCGTCGGACAGCGTCCCGTAGCCGGGCCAGGCGGGGCGGAGCCCAGCGATCGCGTTCTCCCGCACGTAGAGGTAGCCGCTGCCGATCGGGCCGCAGAGCCACTTCTGGCCAGAGGCGGCGTAGTACTCGCAGCCGAGCTCGCGCACGTCGACCGGGACGGCGCCGAGTCCCTGTGCTCCGTCGAGCAGGACCGGGGCGGAGGCGGCCGCGAGCGCCTCGACGTCGACGATCCGGCCGCTGATCCACGAGACGTGCGAGCAGGCGACCAGCCGCGTCCGCGGGCCGACTGCATCGGCGACGGCGTCGAATGGCACGACGCGGATCGCGATGCCTCGGCGCTCACAAGCACTGGCCAGCGGCGCCAGCAGCCCCGGGTGCTCCTCGTCGCTGGTCACGATCTCGTCGCCGGGTTCCAGGTCGAGCCCTGAGAGCACGCTGTTGACGCCGTCGGTCGTCGCGGCGGTCAGCGCGACCTCCCATGGGTCACAGCCCATCAGGCCCGCGATCCGCACCCGCAGCCGCTCGGCAAGACCCTGAGCGTGCTCGAAGTGGGCCTTGCCGCCGCGGCCCTGGTCGAGTTGGAGGCTCAGGTCAGCGGCGGCCGCGTCCGCCGCAGCCTGTGCGAGCGGTCCGACGGAGCCGGTGTTGAGGTACGCCACGCCCTTCAGCACGGGGAACTGCCCTCTCAGTGCGGCGACGTCCATGGCGCCGGATGCTACGGCGCGGGTACGCTCCCTCCATGCCGCCGACGATCGAACGCTCCATGCACTCGGGCTTCCTGTCCAACGCCTACCTCGTCTTCGACGAGCCCGGCGGGACCGCCGTGATCATCGACTCGGGCGCGCCGCCGGAGCCGCTGCTGGAGTCGATCAAGCGCAACGACGTCACGCCGACCCATCTGCTGCTGACCCATCACCACGGCGACCACGTCGAGATCCTCGCCCACCCGCTCGAGGCTGCTCAGCTGCTCGACGTCGACCGCACGATCGAGCCCGGCGACTTGGTGCTCGAGACCGGCGGCCTGTCGATCGGAGCGCTCCACACGCCCGGCCACACGGCGGGAATGCTCAACTTCGTCGTCAACGGCGACGACGTCTTCACCGGCGACACGCTCTTCAAAGGCTCGGTCGGCGGCGTCAAGGCGCCCGGATCGACGAGCTTCGAGGACCTGAAGGCGTCGATCATGGATGTGTTGATGACGCTTCCGCCGGAGACGCGTCTACATCCCGGCCACACCGACCCGACGACGGTCGCCGACGAGTGGGAAAGCAACGCCTTCGTCCGCGTCTGGCGCGGCCGCGATCCCCAGGGTGACGACCGCTGCACGGTTTGGGAGCGCGACGCAACCCTCGTCCTTTGGGCACCCGACTACGACGGCGGCCACAAGGCCTGGATCCGCTGGGACGACACCGGAGCCGACGACATCGTCCCCGGCTCTCAGGTCGTCAGGTCGTGAAGGGTGCTGCGGTGCTCACCGGCCCTCGCTCCCGCTAGCCGCGACGCGTAGTCGTAGGACCGGTCCGGCTGCGCTCCTCCGCTTGCTACTGGCTGCAGACCGGCCACTGGCCCGGGCCGGAGGTGTTGTAGAGGATGACCGCGCGGCGGTCTTGCTCCACCTCCGAGGCGGCGGCCGGATCGCCCTTGCCGCCGACGGCCTGCCAGGTCGCGATCGAGAATTGGTACTTGCCGCGGTAGAGGCCGCCGCCACCGATCGCGGTCGGATCGCCGCCCGACTCGCACTGGGCGATCGCCTGCAGATGGGCCGGCACAGCGACCGGCTTCGGCTCTGGGTTGACGCGATCACGCGCGGCCCGCAGCTTTCGCTGGGCCTCGTGGACGGCGAGCCCGCCGTCGACGTCGTCTGCGACGAGGGTCGCTCCCGCCGAGACGCCGGCGGCATCCGAACCGTCGGTCGCCATCGCGATCGTCGGGGCGGCGACGGCAAGGCAGAGCGTTGTCAGTAGGGCGAGCTTGCGCATATGGCGTGGGCCTCCACGCGTCGGGGTCAGCTGCCGGACGAGCCGGCTCCCGCGTTCTTGTGCGTCGCTTCAGACGTGCGCGGGGAAGATGAGCCGGCGGGACCGCGGTCCGCTCAGAACCGACTCGACTTGGCCAGGGTAAGGACAGCTGGCGACTAGTCTGTGACGAGCGTCACACTTCGTCGGCCGGTGTAGGTTCCAGGCCGCATGACGGTTCAGCTGCCAGACGAGACGCAGCTCGACGTTCCCGAGGGGGCGAGCGGGCTCGACGTTGCGCGCGCGATCGGCGAGGGGCTGGCGCGTGCGGCGCTTGGGATCAAGGTCGACGGCGAGCTGCGCGACCTGTCGGCGCCGGTGCCGGATGGCGCCCAGGTCGAGATCGTGACGGCGAAGAGCGGGGAGGACGCGCTTTGGCTGATCCGCCATGACGCCGCCCATGTGCTGGCGA
>CBFGZN010000172.1:0-5863 GCA_965653255.1 uncultured Solirubrobacterales bacterium
TCGTAATGAATGATGCCGAGGTTGTTCAGGGCCTGGGCGTTGTTCGGGTCGAGCGCGAGGCTGAGTGGCAGCACGACGCGCGCCGTACCGATGTTCGCCTGGCGCGCGGTCTGGGTGGCGGTCGCCGTCAGCGCCGGGTGCTTGCCGAGCTTGGTCTGCTTGGCGCCGGTCAGTTTCATCGTCAGCTTGGGTGCGAACGGGAGTGCCGCGCAGCCGTCGAAGCGCACACCGGCTGTGCGCGTGCGAGCGGTGCCCTGAAGCGAGTGCAGCGTCGCGCCGACTTGGCGATCGCCGCAGGAGGTCGGGTTGTAGACAAAGCCGTCGCGGTCTACCGCGACCTCGACGTCGCGCAGGCGGATCGGCACGCCCTCGAGGATCTGCGGCAGCGGATCGCTGACGACCGTTACGTGGGCGTCGGTGGGATCGACGTGGACCTGCTGGCGGACGATGACCGTGCCGAGGTCGTACGGCCCGGCGAGCGCCCGGATCACCGCGACCATCCCGAACGGTGCGCCCTTGTAACCCTCGGTGAAGTAGACCGGGCCGGAGAGCGCAAACGGCTCGCTGCCCGCGCCCGACCGCGTCCTGACCGTCCCGATCCGGCTGCCGGCGGGACACGCGCCCGCCGTGGCGGCCGCGTCGGCGCACTTCTCGACCCGCGAGATCATCGCGCCGAGACCGGGCGGCGTGTCGACGCGAACGCCGGACAGGAACTCGTTGCGGTCGCCGCGCTCGATGTCGGCCTCGAACGCCGCAAAGGCCCCGGAGACCGGATGCGCGCTGCGTGCCCCGAAGCCAGGCTCGAAAGCGGGCGGACAGCCCGACCCGGCGATCTCGAAGTCGCTCGTCGGGCTCACCGGAGCCGTGCCGGAGTAGGGCCTCAGCAGGCTCGTGGCGGTCTTCTGGCCGCAGTCGACGGGCGTGGCGAGCGGCGCCCGCGATCCGTCGCGAACGTCGAGCGTGATGTCCTCGAACGCCTGCTGAGGGTTGTCCTCGAAGGTGACGGTCAGCTGGCCGCTGTTCGGATCGGGCACTGCCGAGCCCTTCAGGCGCACCGAGACGCCGTTGCCGTCGGCGGTCAGGAAGACGCGGTACTGGTTGCCGGGCTGGGGCTGTCCGACGTAGATCGATCCCTCGAGCGGCGTCGGCAACAACGGCGTGTCGACAGCAACCGTTCCGATCTGCGACGCCGCCGGGCAGTTGACCGGATTGCGCGTACCGAGCGCCAGCCCGGCGTCGGGACACGCCTCGAGGCCGTTGGCGGCGGACGGGTTGAGCGTCATCCCCGGCGGCAGCGTGATGCTTGCGTCCTCGACGTGCGACGTCGAGAGCTGGCCGGGCGTCAGCAGGCCGTCCGGTGGGACGTGGAGGCCGAACTCGGGCCCAACGGGGCTGTCGGGCTCCGTGGTGTCGGGAGTGACCGAGATCGTCGGCGCAAACGGGAGCTGGTTGCAGTTCGAAGGTCCCTCCCCACCGTCGTCGCGCGTCGACGACAGCGACGTCGCCTGGACAACCTCCGCGGCGTGCGACCAAGCGGTCAAGGTCGTCGTCAGCTTCTGCTCGAGGCAGCGCGTCGGATTGGTCAGGAACGGCGTCGGGGTCGAGCTGCTGGTCTGGCCGCCGCTATTGCACGTGTAGGGCACCAGCGTCACGGGAACCGTCGCGATGTTGGTCTGCGCTCCCAGGCAGGCCTCGCCGCGCTCGGCGTTGTGAGCGGTCGACGCCGGCACGCCGAAGAACTTCAGCTTCGAGCTGATCACCTCCGGCGAGGCGGCGGTGTCGCTGATCGTGAAGTAGACGCCGTAGTCGCTCTCCCAGCGGACGCCGCCGATGATGTCGACCGGCTCGAGCGCACCAACGGCCGAGACGACCTCGGTCGGTACCGGCCCGAGCGCGTCGCCCGCCTTCTCCGGGTTAAAGCCGAAGCGCGACACCTGGGTGTCGTCGAAGGTCATGTTGTAGAAGGGCACCTTGAGCTGTAGGAAGATGCCGTCGACGACGGCGCTCAGCTCCTCGGTACCGAGCTGCGTCTCCGGCGGACAGCCGGTAGTTGTCCGCTGGGTGTCGGTGCACTGCGGCAGCGCCTGTGGGTTCGAGACCAGACCCGGCGGTACGTCGACGCGGATGTCCTCGACGTTGCCGTCCGGCGTCCCGTCGGCCGTGGTGTTGAAGAGGATGTCCGTGATGCCGAAGTGCGGATGACCGCCAGCCGGCTCGTAGTCGTCGTTCTCGTCGGTCGTGGTGACCTTCGCCTCGAAGCCGGCGATGCCGAAGGCGGCGTGCGCGGCCGGCGCGACGACGAGCGCCAGCAAGAGCCCAAGCACCCCCGCGATCCAGCTATGCCTCCCCACGCGCATACTGGCCGACCGTTTGCCCGGCCGGGCGCGTTTTCACACCTAGCGTGCGGCTAGGGCCTTGCGGATCTCCTTGGGGAGCATGAAGCGGACGTCCTCTTGGACGACCTCGAACTCCGAGACGTCTTCGGTGCCACGCTCGCGGAAGAAGTCGACCAGCCGCTGGACGAGCTCCTCGGGTGCGCTGGCCCCCGAGCTGATGCCGACGACGCGCTTGTCGACGAGCCACTCCTCCTGGACCTGGGTCTCGTTGTCGATCAGGTGAGATTCGGCGCCGTGCACACGCGCGACCTCGACCAGGCGATTGGAGTTCGACGAGTTCGACGAGCCGATCACGAGCACCAGATCGCACTGACCCGCCATCTGCCGAACGGCCATCTGACGGTTGGTCGTGGCGTAACAGATGTCGTCGGTGCGCGGACCGGTGATATTGGGGAACTTCTCGCGCAGCCGGTTGATGATCGCGCGCGTCTCGTCGACCGACAGCGTCGTCTGCGAGATGAAGGCGACGCGGTCCGGATCGTCGACCTCGAGCGCGTCGACGTCGGCCTCGGTCTCGATCAGGACGATGTGGTCGGGCGCCTCGCCCATCGTGCCCTCGACCTCCTCGTGGCCGGCGTGGCCGACCAGGACGATCGTGTAGCCCTCGGCGGCGAACTTCTTCGCCTCGACGTGGACCTTGGTGACCAGCGGGCAGGTCGCGTCGATCGTCTTGAGCTCACGCGCGGCGGAGTTGGCGTGGACCGCCGGCGAGACGCCATGAGCGGAGAAGACGACGGTCTCCCCCTCCGGGACCTCGCTCTCCTGGTCGACGAAGATCGCGCCGCGCTCGCGCAGCTGCTCGACCACGTGCTTGTTGTGGACGATCTCCTTGCGCACGTAGACCGGCGGCCCATACAGCTCGAGCGCGCGCTCGACGGTCTGGACGGCGCGGTCGACGCCGGCGCAGTAGCCGCGCGGGGCGGCCAGCAGCAGCTTCTCTGGAGCGTTGACCATCGCGTCAAAGTCTACGTAGGAGCTCGTAGACGGTCTCACCGCTGGCGTCGAGGCTGCGCTGGGAGACCTTCGACAGGTCGTCGCAGGTCCGATGCCAGCAGGGAAAGTCGAAGTCGATCAGGTCGATCGAAGGCACGCCCTGCTCGATGAACGGCAGATGGTCATCCTGGATGCCGCCACCGAGATCGGCCGCCGGAAAGACCTTGCCGACGCCAACCGCGCGGGCGGCGGCGCGCAACCGCTGCCAGAGCCCGGCGTTCGAGTAGCTCTCGCGCGGGATGCGCAGCCCCTTGTTGCCGACGAAGTCGAGCAGGATCATCGCCTCGGCGTTCTTGTAGCGCGGGGCGACCGCCTTGCTGCCGCGGATTCCGTAGCGGGTGAACTCGTGGTCGGACTTGCCGGCCGGCACCTCCTCGCCGTCGAACATCAGGAAGACGACGGTCGGGCGCAACTCGCGCGGCTCAATCGTGCGCGCCAGCTCGGCCGCGACCGCGGTCCCCGACGCACCATCGACAGCACCAACGAAATCAGGGATCTCCTTGGTGTCGTAGTGGGCGCCGACGATCACCACCCGCTTCGGGTTGCGGCCGGGCACCCGTCCGACGACGTTGCGCAGACCGCCGCCGATCGGCTGGAAACGGCCGTTGGGGAGCAGCCGGCGCAGTCGTGCGGCGAGCGCCCGTGAGGGCTCGGAGCCGGCAGGGCGCGGGCCGAGCTCGACCTGCTCGCGGACCAGCGCATAGGCCGCCTTGGCGTCGAAGCGGTCGACCAACGGCTGAGGCACCTTTTCGGCCGCCGAGGCTGAGTCGTCACTGCCGCCGCAGCCGGCCGCGACCGCCACGCCACAGATAAGCGCTCCGAGTATCGCCATCGCCCGCGATGTATCGAACTGCCGTCCCATTCCGGTGATTGTGGCGTAGGCTCCATCCATGGCGCAGAGCCACCGAGACCGACTGAGCGCAATCGACGCGTCGTTCCTGCATCAGGAGCGTCGTTCGTCGCATATGCACGTGGGCGCGATCGTGCTGATGGACGGCCCCGTGCCGACGCGCGAGGAGTTCACGCGCCACATCGAGTCGCGGCTGCACCTGGTGCCGCGCTACCGCCAGAAGCTGGCGTTCCCGCGCTTCGAGATGGGCCGCCCGTTCTGGGTCGACGACCCGCGCTTCAACATCGACTACCACGTCCGCCACACCGCGCTGCCCTCCCCCGGCTCGATGGAGCAGCTGCGCGGAATCGCCGGGCGGATCTTCTCGCAGCGGCTCGACCGCTCAAAGCCGTTGTGGGAGATGTGGCTTGTCCAGGGACTGGACAACGGCGGTTTTGCGCTTGTCTCGAAGACGCACCACGCGCTGGTGGACGGCGTGTCCGGCGTCGACATCGCCACGGTCCTGTTCGATCTCGCCCCCACCCCGCCAGCGCTTGAGGAGACCGAGCCTTGGGTGCCCGAGCAGGAGCCGTCGCAGGCCGAGCTGGTCGCCGAGGGGATCAAGGATCTGCTGCGCGCGCCCGGGATGGTTGCCGGCGAGGCCGCGAAGGTCGTCCGCGACCCCGCCACCACGGTCGAGCGTGCTCGCGAAGCCGTCGAGGGCGTCGGCGAGATCGCCTGGGCAGGCCTCAACCCCGCGCCCGACGTTCCGCTCAACGTCGAGATCGGTCCACACAGGCGAATCGTCTGGCTGCAATGCGATCTCGCCGACTTCAAAGCTGTCAAGGACGGACTCGGCGGAACCGTCAACGACGCCTTCCTGACAGTCGTCGCCGGCGGGCTCGGCAAGTGGCTGCGCACCCGTGGCGTGCGGACCGAGGGGCTCGAGCTGCGTGGCCTCGTTCCCGTCTCGATCCGCGCACGCGACGAGCATCACGCGCTCGGCAACCGGATCGCCGCACTGCGCGGGCCGCTGCCCGTCTACGCGAAGGACCCTGTCGAGCGGCTGCGCCTGGTGCGCGAGTCGATGCAGGGTGTCAAGGAGTCGAAGCAGGCGCTCGGCGCCGAGGTGATCTCAGGGCTCGAGGACTTCGCACCGCCAACGCTGCTCGCCCAGGCATCGCGGATCAACTTCTCGACGCGGCTGTTCAACCTGATCGTCACCAACGTCCCCGGCCCGCAGTTCCCGCTCTACATGATGGGGCGCGAGATGCAGGAGATCGTGCCGGTCGCGTTCCTGCCCGAGAACCACGCGGCAAGCTCGACTTCGGGCTGCTTGGTGACTACGACGCGGTGCCAGACCTGGAGAAGATGGCGGGGTTCTTCGAGGAGTCTTTGGAGGAGCTGCTGAAGGCGGCTGGGAAGTCGCGGCGGGTTAAGAGTCCGAAGACGAAGCCCAAGGCGGTCAAAGCGAAACCTGCTGTGAAGGCGAAGCCAAGAGCAAAGGCCAAGCCGCGCAAGACGTCGTCGAACGGTGCTTCGAGCAATGGCGCCGGGGCGAAGCGATCCGCCATCCGCGGTAGGGCTCAGCGGCCGCGGTTGATCGACAACGACTAGGGATCGGCGGTTATGGCCGCGGGTCCTG
>CBFGZN010000173.1:0-5852 GCA_965653255.1 uncultured Solirubrobacterales bacterium
AACGAGCACGTAGTCCGCCGCTGCAGCCTGATGTGGGGCGTCGAGGCCGCGCCGATGCCGCACACCCACACCACCGAGGAGCTGATCGCCGACGCCGTCGTCCGCGCGCTCGAGATCGGCTGGGTCGAGTCCGGCCAGCGCGTCGCGATCACGGCCGGCCTGCCGAGCAACGCGCCCGGCACCACCAGCTTGCTCCAGGTCCAGGAGGTCTAGGAGCGCTTCGCCTTGGCGCGCGGCTTGGCCTTCGCGCGCGAGCTCGTCCGTCGCCTTGCCGCCGGCTTCTTGCGCTGGCTCGCGGGGATCTCGTCGCGAACGACCTCCTTCGTCAGCGACGCGATCGTCCGCTCGAGGAAGCTCGCCATCCGCTCCTCCTGACGGCGGAACTCGCGCGCCAGCTTTGCCGTTTCCTTGTCTCCAACGGCCGCGGCAAGCGTCTCGATCGCGTGGTAGTTCGCGATCTCCTCCGCCTCGTTGAAGAACTCTGTCTTGGCGTTCTTGAGCATCTTCTCGGCCTCGCCGGTCCCGCGGAGCGCGTGGAGCGGGCCCTTTGCCGCGGCGACCGCCTTCTCCGCCACGCCTTGCGCCTTTGCCGCCGCCCCGCCGATCGCGTCGGGCCCGGGAAGATCGACCCGCTCGGCCTTTCCGCCGAGCTGCTTGATCCGCCGCTCGAGGCCCTTCGCCTGCGCCTTGGTCTCCTTGAGATGCTCCTTGAGTCGCTTCTTGTAGGCGTCCCGCGTCGTCAGCGAGATGTGCGCCTGCAGCGCGGTGACCAGCTCCTGCTCCTTGCCGTACGCCTCGTTCAGGTACTGGATCAGCTTCGCTTCGCGCTCCTGTACCTCCGCCATCTGGATGCGCCTCCTCGATCGTGGACAGACGAGGCCGTACCCGCCCACGCGAATACGAACCGTTCGTCGTTGATCAGAAGTCGCCGGCGCGGTGACGAACGCCGTCGAGGATCGCTACGACGGACTCCATGTCGGCGCGGTCGGTGCCGGTGAGACCGAACTCGGCGTCGTGCATCGCCTCGGTCGCCGCCGCGGCCGCCCGCCGGCCAGCCGGCGTGATCTCGGCCAGCACCGCGCGGCGGTCTTCGTCGTGAGGGACACGCCGTACGAAGCCCGACCGCTCGAGCTGGTCGACGATGTTGGTCACGCTCGTGCGGTGGACCTGCAGCCGCTCGCCGATCTTGCCGAGCGGCAGCGAGCCGCGGCTCGAGAACTCGAGCAGCATCAGCGCCTCGTAGCGCGGAAAGGTCAGGTCGAGCGGCTTCAGCAGCGTGTTCAGCTCGGCCATCAGCAGCTGTTGGACGCGCATGACCGAGGTGATCGCCGCCATCGGCAGGGCGGGTTGCGGCCCCCAGCGCGCCTCCCACTGGCGGCGCGCCTCGGCGACGAGATCGAGCCGCGTCGCGCTGTCGGCGGCGGCCGCCATCTCAGAAGACCGGCGTCTCGCGGTACTTGCCGAAAACTTCCTGCAGCGCGCCGACGATCTCGCCCTCGCTGGCGCTGACCCGCGCGACCTCGATCAGGTACGGCATCAGGTTCTCGTCGCTGTCCGCCGCCTGGCGCAGCGCCGCCAGCGACTCCTCGACCGCGCTGTCGTCGCGCTTCGCCCGCACCCGCTCGAGCCGGTCGAGCTGCTTGCGCTCGAGCGCTTCGTCGATCCGCAGGATCTCCAGCGGGACCTCGCTGTCGTCGCGGTGGCAGTTGACGCCGACGACCGGTCGCCGCCCCGTGTCGATCTCGTGCTGCAGCACGTACGACGCGTCGGCGATCTCGCGCTGCGGGAAGCCGGTGCGGACCGCCTCGACCATCCCGCCGAGCTCGTCGATGCGGCGGAAGTAGCGCCGTGCCTGGGACTCCATCCGGTCGGTCAGGGCCTCGACGAAGTAGGAGCCGCCGAGTGGGTCGGCGGTGTTCGTCACGCCGGTCTCGCCGGCGATGATCTGCTGGGTCCGCAGCGCGACGCGCACCGCCTCCTCGGTCGGCAGCGCGAGCGCCTCGTCGTAGGAGTTGGTGTGCAGCGACTGGGTCCCGCCGAGCACGCCGGCGAGGGCCTCGATCGCCGTCCGCACGACGTTGTTGAGCGGCTGCTGCGCGGTCAGCGAGACGCCGGCGGTCTGGGTGTGGAAGCGCATCAGCAGCGAGCGCGGGTCCTTGGCGCCGTAGGTGTCGCGCATCTCGGTCGCCCAGATTCGGCGCGCGGCGCGGTACTTCGCGATCTCCTCGAAGAAGTCGATCTGGGCGTTGAAGAAGAAGCTCAGCCGGGGGGCGAAGGCGTCGACGTCGACGCCGCGCTCGATCGCCCGCTCGACGTAGGTGAGGCCGTTCTTGAGCGTGAACGCGAGCTCTTGGGCGGCCGTCGATCCCGCCTCGCGGATGTGGTAGCCGGAGATCGAGACCGGATGCCAGCGCGGCATCTCGGCGGTGCACCACTCGATCATGTCGGTGACGATCCGCATCGCCGGCTCGACCGGGAAGCACCACTCCTTCTGGGCGATGTACTCCTTGAGGATGTCGGTCTGGATCGTGCCCGACAGCGCTTCGCGCGCCACGCCCTGGCGCTCGGCCGCGACGACGTAGAAGGCGAGCATGATCGCCGCCGGCGCGTTGACGGTCATCGACACCGAGACCTCGCCGAGCGGGATGCCGTGAAACAGCGTCTCCATGTCCTCGGTCGTGTCGATCGCGACGCCCTCGCGGCCGACCTCGCCGAGGCTGAGGTCGGCGTCGGAGTCGTGACCCATCAGCGACGGCATGTCGAACGCGGTCGAGAGGCCGGTCTGGCCGTGGTCGAGCAGGTAGTGGAAGCGCTCGTTGGTCTCCTCGGCGGTGCCGAAGCCGGCGAACTGGCGCATCGTCCACAGCCGGCCGCGGTACATCGTCGGGTAGACGCCGCGCGTGTAGGGGAACTCGCCCGGAACACCGATCCGCTCCTCCGCGCCCTCGGTGAGGTCGTCGGGCGTGTAGAGCGGGGCGATCGGATCGCCGGAGAGAGTGGTGAACAGAGCGTCGCGCTCGACCGTCTTCATGAGCTCCTCAAGGTAGGTGGAGATGAGATAGTAGGACTTCCTCCTATCTCTTGTCCAGCGCGAAATGTGGTGACAGGCTTAGGCGAACCTAAGTTTGGCTACCCTAACCCGCGATGAGAACAGCCAAGAACCTCTTCCACCCGCTCTTCGCCGTGCTCGCCGCGGTCCTCGCCTTCGCTGTCCTGGCCGCCGCGCCCGTCGCGCAGGCCGCCCCGAAGCGGATCGTCGCGCTGACCCCGTTTGCCGCCAACACGCTCGCCCAGCTCGGCGTCACGCCGGTTGGGATCGGCAACACGCTCGGCGGCGACAAGCGCTTCGCCTCGAACCTCAGGAGCGCCAAGCGGCTGACGCTGTCGCATCCGAACGGACCGAACATGGAGGAGCTCGCGCTGCTCAACCCGCAGCTCGTCTTCACGTCGCCGACCTGGGCCAAGGGCACCAAGACGATGCGCGACCTCGACATCAAAGTCGTCAACGCCGACCCGGTCAACATCGCCGACGCCTACGCGACGACGAAGATGATCGGCGCCAAGGTCGGCAAGGCGGGCGGCGGGAAGTTGCTCGCGGCACGTCTGAAGAGCCAGGTCGATAAGGCGGCGAAGGGCATTCGCAAGCACCCGCGCACGCTGGTGGTGCTCGGCGTCGGCCGCACGCCGTTCGTGCTGCTGCCGAACAGCTGGGGCGGCAGCATCGTCAAGAAGGCGGGCGCCCGGTTGGTGACCGGTGGCGCCAAGCCGGACGACAGTGGCTTCGTCCGGATCTCCGACGAGAAAATTCTCCAGGCGAACCCTGACGTGATCATCGCGATACCTCACGGCAACGCCGACGACATGGACGAGATCGCGAAGTTCCTGAAGTCCAACCCGGCTTGGAAGGACTCGAAGGCGGTCAAGAGCGGGCGCCTCTTCGTCTCCGGCGACAACTCGCTGCTGCAGGCCAGCACCGACATTGCCGCGGTGATCCGCAAGGTGCGCGGCAAGTACCTGGACCTGGACAACGACTGAGAGTGACGCCGCGTCGGGCGCGTGAGCGCCCCGATCGGTCCCGGGCGGGCCGGCCGTGATCGTCCGCCGCACGGCCGTGGTGGTCGTGGTCGTGATCGCGGTCATCGCCGGCATCGTGGCGTCGCTCGCGCTCGGCGCGGTCGACATCCCGCTGAGCACGGTGATCGACGCGCTCACCGGCAAGGCCGATCCCGGCCCGCTGCGCCAGATCGTGCTCGACCTGCGCCTGCCGCGAACGGTCGAGGCGATCGCCGTCGGCGCCGCGCTCGGCGTCGCGGGCTCGCTGCTGCAGGGCGCGCTCGGCAACCCGCTCGCCTCGCCCGACGTGATCGGCGTGACCGGCGGCGCCGGCTTCGGCGCGGTGCTGATCCTGATCGTCTTCCCCGGCTCGATCGCGCTACTGCCGGTCGGCGCGCTGTTCTTCGGCCTGCTCGCCGCGGGCCTCGTCTTCGCGATCGCCTGGGCCGGGCCGAACGCCGGCGGCACCGGGCGGCTGATCCTCGCCGGCATCGCGATCGCCGCGCTGTTCGGCGCCGGGATGACGTCGATCATGGTCGCCTATCCAGACCGCGTGCAGTCGGCGCTGTTCTTCATCGCCGGCGGCCTGACATCTGACGGCTGGTCCGACCTGAAGGTCGTCTGGCCGTACTTCGCGGCCGGCTTCGTCCTGGCGATCGGCCTGGCGCGGCCGCTCGACCGGCTGGCGCTCGGCGACGACGTCGCCGAGTCGCTCGGAGCACGGCCGCGGGCGATCCGGCTGATCGCCGGCGTCGGCGCCGCCCTGCTCGCCGCGGCGGCCGCGTCGCTCGCCGGCCTGCTCGGCTTCCTCGGCCTCGTCGTCCCGCACGCCGTGCGGTTGGCGTCGGGCACCTCCAGCCACACCTACGTGCTACCGGTCTCGGCGCTCGGCGGCAGCGCATTGCTGCTCGCGGGCGACACGCTCGCGCGCACGGTCAGGGCGCCGATCGAGCTGCCGGTAGGGCCGTTCATGGTCGTGATCGGCGTGCCGCTGTTCCTCTTCCTGCTGCGGCGGGCGGTCTGATGGCAGAGCCGCAGACGACAGTCGCCGCCGTTTCCGCGCTTGAAGCGCGCGACGTGCGTGTCGAGATCGGCGACAAGACGATCCTCCACGCCGCCGACCTGACGCTCGAGGCCGGCAAGCTGGTCGCCGTCGTCGGGCCAAACGGCGCCGGCAAGTCGACGCTCGCGCGCGCCGTCGCCGGGATGCAGAAGACCGTCGCGGGTGCCGTCCACTGGATGGGCGACGACCTCGCCAAGCTACGTGGCCGCAAGCTCGCGCTACGGCGCGCCTTCGTCCCGCAGCGAGCCCGCGTACCCGATGGCGTGACCGTCACCGAGGCGGTGCGGATCGGCCGCTCGCCGCACCTCAAGCCGCTGCAGCGGCCGACGCGGCGCGACAACGAGGCGATCGAGCGCGCGATGGAGCGCACCGGCGTCACGAAGTTCGCTGAGCGCAAGCTGACGACGCTGTCCGGCGGGGAGCTCCAGCGTGTCCAGATCGCCGTCGCGCTCGCCCAGGAGGCGCCGGTGCTAATGGCCGACGAGCCGACCTCGCACCTTGACCTCGGCGCCACCGTCGCCGTCGCCAAGCTGCTGCGCGGCCTCGCCGACGAGGGCCTTGCGGTGATGCTCGTAGCCCATGACCTGTCGCTCGCCGCTGCCGTCGCCGACACCGTTGTCGTGATGTCCCAGGGCCGCACCGTCGCCGCCGGCCCACCGCTCGAGACGCTCAGCCACGCCCGGCTCGACGCGGTCTGGGGCGGCGACGCCTCGGTCCAAGCTGCCGGCCACCACAC
>CBFGZN010000174.1:0-5818 GCA_965653255.1 uncultured Solirubrobacterales bacterium
GCTGACGGTCGGCGTCGTCACCCGCCCGTTCGACTTCGAGGGCTCGCAGCGCAAGCGCCAGTCCGACGAAGGGATCGACCGCCTGCGCGAGCAGGTCGACACGCTGATCGTGATCCCGAACGAGAAGCTGCTCGCCGTCGTCGAGCGCCGCACGAGCATCCTCGAGGCGTTCCGCGAGGCCGACAACGTGCTGCGCCAGGGCGTTCAGGGCATCACCGACCTGATCACGATCCCCGGCCTGATCAACCTCGACTTCGCCGACGTCCGCACGATCATGCAGGACGCCGGCTCCGCCCTGATGGGCATCGGCGAGGCCGGCGGCGAGAACCGCGCTGCCGAGGCGGCCCGCCATGCGATCTCCAGCCCGCTGCTCGAGCAGTCGGTCGAGGGTGCCACTGGCATCCTGCTCAACATCACCGGCGGCAGCGACCTCGGCCTGTTCGAGGTCAACGAGGCCGCGGAGATCATCCAAAGCGCGACCGACCAGAACTCGAACATCATCTTCGGCGCCGTCGTCGACGACGGCCTCGACGACAACGTCCGCGTCACGGTGATCGCCACCGGATTCGAGGGGGCCAAGTCGCGCCCCCTCTTCAGCGAGGACTCGACCGGCCGCCGCCGCGAGCCACGCCGCCGCGACGTCTCGATGGACGACAACCAGCGCTCGTCGCTCGAGATATCCGATGACGACATCGACATTCCGGAGTTCTTGAAGGACTAGATCTCCGTCGGCGTCTGCCGGCCGGACGACGAACGCCCGATCCGCTTGGGAATCGCTACTCGGGCATTCGTCGCCGGCCGGCGAGCTAGCTTTGAACGACTGAGGGCCCCGCGTTGGCGGGGCCCTCAGTGTGTTCGCGGCCTTCGTGGCGTAGCGGCTACTTCTTTACGCGGAAGGCGATGCGCTTGGTGGTGGTGCCAGCTGAGGTGCGAGCTGTGAGCAGCACCCGGTAGCGCCCGGCGCTGAGCTTGCGGCTCGCGAGCTTCAGGTCGTTGAGACCCTTGGTTCCGCTCCGGTTGAACTTGCGGACGCCGACCCAGCGGGTGCAGCGCTTGCGGTTGGCGTTGGCGGCACTCTGCTTGCGGCACTTGCCGTTCGCCTTGCGGCCCTTGGCGGCCTTTTGGAGTTTGACCGTGACCTTGGCGGCCTCAGAGAGGCGGTAGGTCAGCTTGTGCGCTCCGGTTGTGGTGGTTGCGACTGACATCCCGCTGACCGCCGGCTTGCCGACCGGCGGCTTGCAGGGCGCGGTGGCGTCGCTGCCGTTGCCGAGGCACTGGTCCTGGGTCTCGTCGCCGTAGCCGTCCTTGTCGGCATCGGGCTCGTAGGTGGCGGCGACCAGCAGCTCCTCGGTCACCGCGTCGGAGGCGCGCAGCGCGGCTCCGTCGGCCAGTGGCGGGGCGTAGACATAGGTGAAGTCACTCCCGCTCGACGCGTAGACCGCCTGGGCGGTGCTGGTGTCGATCGCCAAGTGGTTGCCCTGCTTCAGCGGCACGCGCGCCGGGAACTCCTCGATCTCACCGGTGCCGGCGATTGTCACCGTCGGCCCGGTGGCGACGATCCGCGACTGGGCGGAGTCGGGGTTCTGGCGGGTGATGTCGGCGAGCCGGAACGTAACGCTGGAGCCTGGCCCGTTCGCATGGATCCGGAACTTCGTGATCACGCCGTCGCTCGGGGCGCCGCCGGAGTACGGATCGCCGGTTCCGACAGCGGGATGGATGAACGAGACATAGGTGCAGGGAGCGGACATCACGTCGCTGCATGCGCCGCTGTTCGGGCTGTTGGCGAAGCGGCTGCCGAAGGTATCGGCGGCCAGTCCCGACGCGGGGAGCGCCAGCAGCGCGGCGGCCGCAAGGGCCGTCGCGGTCGGGAAACGCCTGCTGAGTGTGGACTTGCTGTGCATCGGAATGGCCTTTCGGTCGTGTTGCTTTCCCGTCCAACGGCCGATCCCGGTCCGAATTACGCCGCGCAGGCAGGTAGCCTCTCCGCGGCGTGCCCTCCGCCGCCGAAACACTCCGCCGAACCCCGCTTCACGACCGCCACGAGGCGGCTGGCGCGCGCCTGGTGCCGTTCGCGGGTTGGGAGATGCCGGTCCAGTACGAGGGGGTGCGCCAGGAGCACATGGCGGTGCGCGAGGCGGCTGGGGTCTTCGACGTCTCGCACATGGGTCAGGTCGAGACCAGCGGTCTGGACGCCGAGGCGTTCCTGCAGCGCCTGCTTTCCAACGACGTCACCAAACTCGCCGAGGGCGGCGCCCAATACTCGCTGCTCTGTCGCGAGGACGGGGGAGTGCTCGACGACCTGTTCAGCTACCGGCTGTCAGGTGACGGACCGCGCTTCTTGACGGTCACCAACGCTTCGAACCACGAGCGCGACTACGCCTGGCTCGCGGAGCACGCCGGGAGCTTCGACGTGGAGGTCGTCGACGCCGCCGACCGCTACGCGATGCTCGCCGTACAGGGGCCCAAGGCCCGCGCCGCGGTGGAGCGGATCGCCGGTGGCGAGCTTCCCGCCCGCATGCGCACCGCCACCGTCGCGATCGCCGGGGTCGACTGCCTGGTCTGCGGCACCGGCTACACCGGCGAGGACGGGGTGGAGATCATGGCGCCGCCAGAGCACGCCGGCGAGATCTGGGACGCGCTGCTCGCCGAGGGCGTGGCGCCGGTCGGGCTCGGCGCGCGCGACACGCTGCGGCTCGAGGCTTGCTTCCACCTCTACGGCAACGACCTGTCGCTCGACCGCAACCCGATCGAGGCCGGGCTCGCCTGGGCCTGCAAGCCCGACACGAACTTCATCGGCGCGGACGCGCTGCGCGACTTCAAACCGGCGCAGCTGCTCGTTCCGTTCGCCTTCACCGGCCCCGGCATCCCGCGTCAGGGCAACCCGGTCAGCACCGCCCATGGCGACGGCGTCGTGACCAGCGGCAGCCTGTCGCCCTGCCTCGACATCGGCGTCGGGATGGCCTACCTGCCGGCGGCTGCGGCGACGCCGGGAGCTCCGATCGAGGTCGACGTGCGCGGCAAGCTCCGCGCGGCGGCCGTCCGCAGCAAGCCCCTTTACAAGCCCTAAGAGGAGACAGCGCGAGTGGCAGCCGAATACCCAGAGGACCTCAAGTACCACCCCGAGCACGACTGGGCGCGGATCGACGGTGACGTCGCCGTCTTCGGCGTCACCTGGTACGCCCAGGACGCTCTTGGCGAGGTCGTCTTCTACGACCCGCCGGCGGTCGGATCGACGGTCGCCAAGGACGGCGCCTACGCCGAGGTCGAGTCGGTCAAGGCGGTCTCCGACGTCTTTGCGCCGCTGTCCGGGGAGATCGTCGAGGTCAACGAGGCGCTCTCCGACTCGCCCGAGAAGATCAACGACGACCCCTACGGCGACGGTTGGCTGGTCAAGGTCAAGCTCAGCGACCTCAGCGAGATCGATCAGCTGCTCGACGTGGCCGCTTATCGCGATCTGCTGTCCTAGAAGGACGACGTTCCTCCCCTGATGAGCCGCTACACCTCCGCAACCGACGCCGACCGCCAGGCGATGCTCGACGCGATCGGCGTCGGCACGGTCGACGATCTGTTCGCCGAGATCCCGGAGGGCGTGCGGCTCCAGCGCCCGCTCGACCTTCCCGCCGGGCTCGCCGAGCAGGACGTCTACGACCACCTCGCGGCGCTCGCCGCGCGCAACACCCACGCCGACGCCGAGACGAGCTTCCTCGGCGCCGGGATGTACGACCACTACACGCCGGCGCTGATCGACTCGATCCTCCAGCGCTCGGAGTTCCTGACGCCCTACACGCCCTATCAGCCCGAGATCTCCCAGGGCGGGCTGCAGGTGATGTTCGAGTACCAGACGGCGATCTCGGAGCTGACCGGACTACCGGTCTCGAACGCCTCGGTCTACGAGGGCCCGTCGGCGGTCGCTGCCGCCGGCTACCTCGCGAAGCTGGAGACCAAGCGGACCAAGTTCGTCGTGTCGCGCGGTCTGCATCCGCACTCGCGCGAGACGCTCGCGACCCATGCGAAGGGCTACGGGATGACGGTCGCCGAGGCGGGGCTCGACAGCGAGGGCACTACCGACCTCGACGCGCTCGCGGCACTCGTCGACGACGACACCGCCGCCGTCTTCGTCCAGCAGCCGAACTTCCTCGGGACGGTCGAGGAGCTTGGCACGCTCGGCGAGGCCGCCAAGCGGACTGGCGCGCTGTTCGTCGTCGCGGCCGACCCGCTGCCGCTCGGCATCCTCGAGCCGCCGGGCGCGCTCGGCGCCGACGTCTGTGTCGGTGAGGGCCAGACGCTCGGCAACCGGCTCGACTTCGGCGGTCCGTCGTTTGGCTTCTTCGCCGCCGCCGAGCGGTTCATCCGCAAGATGCCCGGCCGGATCGCCGGCGAGACGCGCGACGTCGACGGCAAGCGCGGCTTCGTCTTGACGCTCCAGACGCGCGAGCAGCACATCCGGCGCGAGAAGGCGACGCACAACATCTGCACGGCGCAGGCACTCAACGCGCTCGCTGGCGTGATCTACCTGTCGTGGCTCGGCAAGCAGGGTTTGGTCGAGCTCGGCGAGCTGATGCTGCGCCGCACCCACTACGCCCGCGAGACGCTTGACCTGGAGGCGATCAACCCCGGCCCGGTCGTGCGCGAGTTCGCCGTTCGCGTGCCGGATATCGACGCCGTCTTCGAGCGTGCGCTTGCCGCCGGGATCAACCCGGGCTATCGGCTCGGTCGCGACTATCCGGAGTACGAGGACGGCTTGCTCGTCGCGATCACCGAGCGTCGCACGAAGGCCGATATCGATCGGTTGGCGTCTGTGCTCGGTTCCGTGAGAGAGGAAGCGCACGCATGAGCGCCGTCCTCGACCCGCGGGCGGAGGAGCAGACCCGCACGATCTTCGAGAAGTCGGTCGCCGGCCGACGCGCGTTCACGCCGCCGCCGACTGACGTGCCCGAGACCCCGATCGAGGATCTGCTGCCAGCGCATCTGCGGCGCAGCGAGCCCGCCGAGTTGCCCGAGATCGCCGAGCCCGAGATCGTCCGCCACTACAACGGCCTGTCGAAGAAGAACTTCGACCTCGACAGCGGCTTCTACCCGCTCGGCTCGTGCACGATGAAGCACAACCCGAAGCTGCACGAGCGTGTCGCCGGGCTGCCTGGTCACGCCCGCCTGCATCCGCTCCAGGACGCCGACCACGCCCAGGGCGCGCTCGAGCTGATGTGGAACCTCCAGCAGGCGCTCGCCGAGATCGCCGGCCTGCCGCACGTCTCGCTCCAGCCGTCCGCCGGCTCGCACGGCGAGCTCGCCGGCCTGCTCGTCACACGCGCCTACCACGAGGACCACGGCGAGCACCGCCACAAGGTGCTGACGCCCGACACCGCGCACGGCACCAACCCGGCGACCGTGACGATGGCCGGCTACGAGGTCGTCAAGGTCGGCACCGACGAGCACGGCGGCGTCGACCTCGACGACCTGCGCGCCAAGGCGACCGACGATGTCGCCTGCCTGATGCTCACCAACCCCAACACGCTCGGCCTCTTCGACCGCAACATCGAGGAGATCGCGTCGATCGTGCACGGCGTGGGGGCGACGCTCTACTACGACGGCGCCAACCTCAACGCCGTCATGGGGATCTCGCGGCCCGGCGACATGGGCTTCGACATCGTCCACTACAACCTGCACAAGTCGTTCACCCAGCCGCACGGCGGCGGCGGGCCGGGCGCCGGGCCGATCGCCGTGTCGGACCGCATCGAGCCCTACATCCCGCGGCCGCAGGTCGTTCGAGAAGACGGCCACAACGGCCACGGCCCGCGCTTCGCGCTCGACCACGACCGGC
>CBFGZN010000175.1:0-5793 GCA_965653255.1 uncultured Solirubrobacterales bacterium
AATCGTCCGAGAGCCTGACCACGAGTGCTGCGCCAGGGGCAGCCCCGGTTTCAAGGTGCCAGCGGCGCGTCCCGCGCCGCAACGACCACTCGCCGCCGAACCCGCGGAGGGCATCCGTCTCTCGCTAGCCGGCGCGCAACCGAAGATGCCCGTCATCGTCGACGGCGACCGGATCGGCCAGCCGACCAACCTCGCGGCCGCTACCACCCACATCGTCAAGCCCGAGCCCGAGACTTTCCCTGGCCTGGTCGACAACGAGGCATTCTGCATGGATCTCGCCCGCGCGATCGACCTGCCCGCGGCGTCGGTGAGCAAGCAGACCAGCGAGTCGGGTCTGCCCTATCTACTGGTCGAGCGCTACGACCGCGATCTGACCGGGGACCCGATCCGTCGCCTCCATCAAGAGGACTTCTGTCAGGCGCTCGGGATTGCCGCCGACCGCAAGTACCAGAACGAGGGTGGTCCGAGCGTCAAGGACTCGATCGAGTTACTGCGTAGCGCCTCGCCGGCTCCGGCGCTCGACGTGCCGCGACTCTGGGAGGCGCTCGTCTTCAACTGGGCGATCGGCAACTGTGACGCCCACGGCAAGAACTTCTCGTTGCTCTATGACGCCGGCGCACCCTCACTGGCCCCGTTCTACGACCTGGTCTGCACGACGATGTATCCGCGCCTGACTACCCGTCTGGCGATGAGCATCGACGGTGCGACCGACATCGGCGACGTGAGCGCGAGTGCGTGGCGGGAGTTGGCATCGAGCACCGGACTGAGCGAGCGCTTCGCCCGCGAGACGACCAGACGGGTCATCTCACGGACGAAAGCCGAGGCGCCGATCGTCGCCGCGCAGGCGACACACGACAACGATGCTGTCCGCTCCTTGCTCGCACGAATCGAAGCAATCGACCTGGCCTGAGCGTGGCTCAGACCCCAGCCGGCAGCTGGACCTGGGTCAGCCGGAACGAGTTGCCGGACGGATCGCGGAAGCCGGAGTCGATTCCGTAGGGGCGCTGCTCGGGCGCCTCGGTGAACTCGACGCCGCGGGCGCGAAGCTCGTCGTAGGAGGCTTGGCAGTCGTCGGTGGTGAGGAAGACTGTGCCGGCGAAACCCTTGGCCATCAGCGCCTCGACCTGTGTGGCGGTCTCGCCGTCCATCACCGGCTCTCCGGGAATCGCCATCAGGACGATCGCAAAGTCAGGCTGTCCGGCCGGGCCGACGGTCAGCCAGCGGAAGTCGCCCATCTCGGGGAGGGTGACGTCACTGCGGACCTCCATGCCGAGCTTCTCGGTGTAGAAGGCCAGCGCCTCGTCTTGGTCATGGACCCACAGCTGGGAGTTGGCGATCTTGAATGACATCTCGGGCTCCTTTGCGTCTCTGGGGAGGTCGTTTGGTCACGCTAGCCCGCTGCCGCGCCGCTGTCTTCTCGAAACGTGCTGCGTTGCGGTCGGGCGTAGAACCGCACGACGCAGGCGGGGACGCGCGCGAGCCGCGACGCCGGTGGATGCTGTGCGCGATAGGCGGTCGGCGACACGCCGTAGGTGCGCGTGAAGCTCGTCGTGAACGAGCCGACGCTCTGCAGGCCGACCGACAGGCAAACGTCGGCGACCGAGCGGTCGGTGGTGCGCAGCAGCGCGGCCGCCCGCTCGAGCCGGCGCGTCAGCAGGTAGGCGTGCGGCGACTCGCCGAAGGTGCGACGAAACTCGCGGCTGAAGTGCGCACGCGACAGCCCGGCCGCCGCCGCGAGGTCGTCGACGTCGAGCGGCTCGAAGTAGCGCGCGTCGGCGAGGTCCTTCGCGCGCAGCAGGTGACGGGCGGGCGGTACGAATGCCATCGCCCACCAAGACTGACGGAAGGGACAAGACTCATCGCGTAGCCTGGCGGCGTGAGCGGGCTCGACGACGCCCCGATGCCGCACGGCGCCGAGCGGGCTTGGGACCCTGCGCTGCGCTGGCGCGGGCTCGCTGTCGTCTGCGCGGCGATGGTGATCAGCGCGATCGACATGACGATCGTCAACGTCGCGCTGCCGGCGATCTCGCGTGACCTGAACGCGACGCTCGGCGAGCTGCAGTGGGTGCTCGACGGCTTCCTGGTGGCGCTCGCCGGGATGCTCGCCGTCGCGAGTGGTGTGGCCGACCGATTCGGCCGGCGGCGGGTGTTCCTCTTGGGGATGGCCGGCTTCGGCGTCGCTTCGCTGCTCTGTGCGCTGGCGCCAAGCGTCGGCGCGCTGATCGCCGGCCGCGTGCTGATGGGCGCGACCGTCGCGTTCGTCCTGCCGCCGGCGCTGTCGCTGCTGACTGTGATGTTCGAGCCGGACGAGCGGCCGCGCGCGCTCGGCATCTGGACGATGGCGGCCGGGGTCGCGATGGCGCTCGGCCCGGTGCTCGGCGGCGCGCTGGTCGCGGCGGTCGGCTGGCCGGGTGTCTTCTTCGTCAACGTGCCGGTGCTGGCATTGGCGATCCCGTTCGGGCTGCGGCTGCTGCCGGAGTCGCGCAAGCCGGACACGCCGCCGCTCGACATCCCGGGTGCGCTGCTGTCGGTCGTCGCGCTGACGGGGCTCGTCTTCTTCCTCGTCGAAGGCGCGCACGCGGGCTGGACCGCGCCGCCGATCCTCGCGGCGCTCGCGCTCGGGATCGCCGGCGGCGCGTGCTTCCTCGCGCGCGAGCTGCACGCCCGCCATCCGCTACCCGACGTGCGGATCCTCGTTCGCCCGCGCGTCGCGGCCGGGGTCGTAGCGCTGCTCGCCCTCTATGCCTCATTCCTCGGCGTGATGTTCCTCGTCCCCCAGTACCTCCAGTACGTCCAGGAGCGATCGGCATTCGTCGCGGGCGTCGCGATGTTCCCGGTCGGCCTGGGCGTCGCTCTCGGCCCGGTCGCTCGCCGCCTGCCCATGCTCGGCCGGCTCGGCGCGCGCGCCTCGATCGCCGGCGGCTTGGCCGTCGCAGCGGTCGGCTGCCTCGTCCTAATGCCGTTCGCCGACGACACGCCGGTCGCGCTCGTCTGCGCCGGGATGCTCGTCTACGGCGCCGCCTTCGGCTTCGCGATCATCCCCGCGACGGCGACGATCATGAACGACCTCCCGGCCGCGAAGGCCGGCGACGGATCGGCCGCCAACCAGCTCGCGCGCCAGGTCGGTGGGGCGCTTGGCATCGCGACGATCGGCACGGTCTCCGCCGCGCTCTACGCCGCCGACATCCGTGACCGGTTGGCCGACTTCGACGAGGGCGTGCGCCAAGCGGCACGCAGCTCGATCGGCCACGCCGAGGACGCCGCCGCCACGCTCGGACCCGACGCCGCCTCCCGCCTGCTCGCGGCCAGCGACCTCGCCTTCGACAGCGGCGCCCGCGCCGGGCTGATGGTCGCGGCCGCGGGCCTGCTGCTCGCCTCCCTGTTCGTCGCCATCTCGATGCGCGCCGAGCAAGCCACGCCACATGCCGCCGCCGAGGCGCAGCCGGTCGAGATCTGACCGCCCGCAGCCGGCTACGCTCCGGCGCTGGTTAGCCGGGCTCGCCGCTGGCTGACGCGCGTTCGAGCATCAGCGCCCGCTCCCGTGCATTCTCGGTGAGCGAGGCAGCACGCTCGAACTCGATACGCGCCTCGTGATCGCGGCCGAGCTTGGCGAGCAGATCGCCGCGAACGCTCGGCAGCAGGTGGTAACGCGCGAGCGACGGCTCGTCGAGAAGCTGGTCGACGAGCTCGAGGCCGGCCTCCGGTCCGAACGCCATCGAAATGGCTACGGCGCGGTTGAGCTCGACGACCGGCGACGGGGAGAGCTGGGCGAGCGCGTCGTAGAGCGCGGCGATCGTCGTCCAGTCGGTGTCGTCGGCGACGCGTGCCCGGGCGTGACAAGCGGCGATCGCGGCCTGCAGCGCATAGGGACCGAGGCCGCCGCCGAGCTGCTGGGCGCGCTCTAGCTCGGCGAACCCTCGACGGATTAGCAACGGATCCCAGCGCGAGCGATCCTGGTCGAGCAGCAGGATCGGCTCGCCGGCAGCGTCGGTGCGAGCGCGCAGCCGCGACGCCTGGATCTCCATCAGCGCCAGCAGCCCATGGACGTCCGGCTCGTCGGGCGCCAGCGCAACCAGGATGCGACCGAGCCGCAGCGCCTCGTCGCACAGCCCGGGTCGCATCCAGTCGTCGCCGGCGGTCGCCGCGTAGCCCTCGTTGAAGATCAGGTAGACGACGCCGAGCACCGACGGCAGCCGCTCGGCCAGCTCCTCCCCGCTCGGCACCTCGAATGGCACGTGGGTCGCGCCGAGCGTCCGCTTCGCACGCACGATCCGCTGGGCGATCGTCGGCTCGGCGGTCAGGAACGAGCGCGCGATCTCCTCGGTCGTCAAGCCGCCGAGCAACCGCAGCGTCAGCGTGACGCGTGCGTCGGTCGAGAGCACCGGATGACAGCAGGTGAAGATCAGCGCCAGCAGGTCGTCGCCGATCTCGTCGTCGAGCGCCGCGTCGAGGTCGGCGCCGTCCATCGCCATCGCGATGCCGACGTCGCGCGCCAGCTCCTCCTGCTTGCGCTCGAGCCGCTCGTTACGGCGGAAGAGGTCGATCGCGCGGTGCTTGGCGGTCGCCATCAGCCAGGCGCCCGGGTTGTCCGGGACGCCCGACTCGGGCCACTTCTCGAGCGCCGCGACGAGCGCGTCCTGGGCGAGGTCCTCGGCGACGCCGACGTCGCCGGTCAACCGCGCCAGGCCGGCGATCAGCCGCGGCGACTCGATCCGCCAGACGGCGTCGATCGAGCCACCAACGGCATCGCCCGCCATCGTTACTAGCGCGCCTGTGTCTGCTCGGGCGGGGTCTCGGACAGCTCGGCCGCGGCCTGCACGTCCTCGGGGAAGTCCGACATCTCGAAGACCTGGCGGACCTCGATCACGTCGCCCTCGCCGCCCGGACAGCGCGACGCCCACTCGACCGCCTCGTCCTTCGACTTGACGTCGATCAGCCAGTAGCCGCCGACGATCTCCTTGGCCTCGGCGAACGGGCCGTCGGTGATCTTCTTCGTGCCCCCGGCGAACGAGACGCGAGCGCCCTTCGAAGGCGCCTGGAGCCCGTCCAACGCCAGCAGCACGCCGGCCTTGCTCAGCTCCTCGTTGTACTTCGTCATCTCGCCGACGGCCTCGGCCGGCGGCGGCCCCCAGTCGCCCGTCTCCTGCAGCCCGCCCCCCGGCAGCATCAGCATCATGAATCGCATTGCACGGCTCCTTCCGTTCGTTGCCTTCTACCCACACGACGAACGGGCAGACGTGAAATCGACACGGCGCGGAGATTCTCTCGCGGATCGGGAATACGGCTGATGTGAGACCGCTCGACCCCTCGGCCAAGCGCTTCGCGGATCGCACCGCCGCCGGACGGGCGCTGGCGCGGCGGCTGCTGGAGATCGAGCTCGACGTGCCCGTCGTCGTGGCCCTGCCGCGCGGCGGCGTTCCTGTCGCCTATGAGGTCGCCCAAGCGCTCAGCGCCCCGCTCGACATCGCGCTCGTGCGCAAGCTCGGCGCCCCGGGCCGACCGGAGCTTGGCATCGGCGCACTCGGCGAGGACGGCGCCGCGATCGTCGACCTCGAGACGGTCACCGCACTCGGCGTCCGGCGGGCCGACATCGAGGCGATCGTCGAGCGCGAGTCCGTGGAGCTAGAGCGCCGCCGGCAGATCTACCGCGGCGACCGACCCGCGATCGAGGTCCGCGGCCTGGTCAACAGCTTCGGCGACCACGTCGTGTCGATGGACCTGCTGCTCGCGTCGGGCGAGGTGCGCAGGCTCGAGCCCGAGGGCCCGGAGTCCGAGCTGTTCTGGGCGACGGTC
>CBFGZN010000176.1:0-5781 GCA_965653255.1 uncultured Solirubrobacterales bacterium
CCGGCGCCGGCTTCGCCGCGGAGGTGGCCGACGACGCGGCGATCTCCGGGGCGATGATCAACGAGTCGATCGGCAACGTCGAGCAGGGTCAGGCCACGGCCCTGGTAGCGCTTTGCGATCGAGACCACCAAGCGCAGATTGGCCTCGATCAGCGCGTTCTTCGCCGACATGTCGTTCTGCTCGATCCGCCGCGCGAGCCGGACCTCGTCCTCGCGCGTCAGCAGCGGGACGCGGCCGATCCGCTGGAGATAGAGCCGCACCGCGTCTTCGGTACCGCCGACGGGCGGCGCGGCGGGGACTCCGGCGGTGACGACACCGCCCTCGTGGAACTCGTCGTAGGCGTCCTCCTCCTCGCCGTCGACGACGACGTCGGGCTCGTCGATGGCAGCCTCGTCCTTGGGCGCGTCGCCGGCTGCGGCGGTCATGAGACCTCCCCCATCACCGCGTCCATGTCACGCCGCACCTGCTGGCGTGCACCTGCAAGCTCGGTCTGCCGTCCCAGATCGCCGTCCTGGCGGGCGTGGCGAATCTCGCGGTCGATCCGGCGCAGCTCGAGCGCCAGGAAGCTCATTCGCAGCAGCGGCGCTTCAGCCGGCTCGCCCTCCTCGGCGCGCAGGGCGATGCCCGCCACCAGTGCGGCGAGCTCGCCGTCCTCGGGATCGAGCTCAGCCAGCGGGTCGTCGAAGTGGTCGAGCAGGTGCACGCGGACCCGCTGCAGGACAGCGGACGAGAGGTGCTCGGGCGTGAGCTGCTCGAGATAGTCGCGTCCGGAAGGCCCGGACGCGAGGCAGAGCGCGAGGAAGATCCGCTCGGCCTCGAGTCCCGCCGAGCCCGGTCCGGCCGATGGGGCAGCCGCCGCTGCTGGTGACCGCTCTGGGCCGGGATCGCCTGCCAACTCCGGGCCCGGGTCGCCATAGGCCGGCGGACCAGCTGTGGCCGCCACAGCCTGCGCTGGCCGGCGCGGCGCGTTGGCGACCGCCGTCACAACGTAGTCGGTCGGAACGTCGAGCCGATCGGCGACCAGCTGCACGAGATGGTCGCGCCGGGCGCTCTGGACCGGGGTCTCGGCGATCAGCTCGCGCGCCTGGCCGAGCGCGCGGTCGCGCCCCTCGGGAGTTCCGAGCTGGGCGTCGGCCAAGACCCGCCGAACGGCGAACTCGACGACCGACAGCGCGCCCTCGAGCTTCCCGACGATCGCGTCGGCACCCTCGGCGGCGACGAGCTCGGCCGGATCCACTCCTTCGGGCATCTGCACGACGCGCAGCTCGACGTCGCGCTGCTCGGCCAGCTCGGCGGCGCGCAGCATTGCCTGTTGACCCGAGCTGTCGGCGTCCAGCGCGAGGTAGACGACACCCTCCGCGCCGGCGGCGCGCGCCAGCTCGGCGAGCTGATGCTCGGTCAGCGCCGTGCCCATGATCGCCACCGTCTCAACGACCCCCGCCTGATGCAGCGCGAGCACGTCGGTGTAGCCCTCCACGACCACCAGCCGACCCGACTTGGCGGCCGCGACGCGCGCCTTGTCGATGCCGAACAGCTGACGACCCTTGTGGTAGATCTCGTTCTCCGAGGTGTTGATGTACTTGGCTGGCTCGTCGGCGCGCATCGTGCGCGCACCGAAGCCGAGTACCCGTCCACGGGCATCCGCAAGCGGGAACATGATCCGCTCGCGGAAACGGTCGACGCCGCCCTTGCCCGAACGCTTCTGCTGCGCCAGCCCAGCGGCTATCAGCTCCTCGAACGCGAACCCGTCGCGCTGCGCGCCGGTGAGCAGCTTGTCCCAGCCGCTCGGCGCCCAGCCGACACGGAACGCGCGCAGCGTCTCCTCCGACAGGCCACGGCCGGCCAGGTAGTCGCGCGCCGCGCGTGCGTCGTCCGAAGCCCATAGGTACTTCTCGTAGAACGCGGTCGTCCGCTCCAACAGTGCGAGCAGCCGCCCACGGCGCTTGCGACGCTCCTCCTCGGCCGGATCCTCGCGCTCGCGCTTGAGCTCGATGTTGTAGCGCTCGGCGAGCAGCTCGACCGCCTCGCCGAAGTCGAGCGCCTCGGTCTCGCGTATGAAGCCGATCGCGTCGCCCCCCACGCCGCAGCCGAAGCAGTGGTAGAGCCCCTGGTCGGCGTTGACCGAAAACGACGGCGTGCGCTCGTCGTGGAACGGGCAGAGCCCGACCCAGCGCGAGCCGACGCGGCGCAGGTCGGTGCGGCCGCCGACGAGATCGACCATGTCGACCGCCTCGCGCAGCCGCTCGATCGAGTCCTGGGTGTAGCGCGCGGGCACTAGTAGTAGCCCTCCGGCAGCTCCAGCTCGGCGAGCGCGCGGATCGCGAAGCGGTCGGTCATACCGGCGAGGTAGTCGACGACGCGCTCGTGGTCGGCGGCGTCGGGCACCACCGCGGGCGGCAGCTCGACCGAGTAGTGGTCAAACAGCCGCTTCAGCAGCCGCTCGATCCGCGGCCGCTCGCGTTGCGCGTCGGCGGCCAGGTAGACGCGGTCGAACATGAACTTGCGCAGACGTAGCATCGCGCCGCCGACCTCGTCGCCCTGGACGATGTCGTCACCGGCCTCAGCGGAGCGGTCGATCAGGTCACGGACGAGCGTCTCGATCCGCTCGGAGCCGGTCTCACCAAGCGCCGTTATCTCCGCGCGGGGCAGATCGTCACGGCCGATCACCCCGGCGCGCAGCGCGTCGTCGATGTCGTGGTTGATGTAGGCGACGCGGTCGACGACGCGGACGATCCGTCCCTCGAGCGTCTGCGCCTTGTCCGGTCCCGTGTGGTTGAGGATCCCGTCGCGCACCTGCTCGGTCAGGTTGAGTCCCCGCCCGTCGCGCTCGAGCCGTTCGACGACGCGCAGCGAGTGCTCGTTGTGGCGGAAGCGGACGCCGTAACGCTCTTGCAGGCACTCGTCGAGCACGCGCTCGCCGATGTGGCCGAACGGCGGATGACCGAGGTCGTGACCGAGCCCGATCGCCTCGGTCAGATCCTCGTTGAGCCCGAGCGCACGGGCGACGTTGCGAGCGATCCCGCAGGTCTCGAGCGTGTGGGTCAAGCGCGTGCGGTAGTGGTCGCCCTCCGGGGCGATGAAGACCTGTGTCTTGTGCTTGAGCCGGCGGAACGCCTTGCAGTGGACGATCCGGTCGCGGTCGCGCTGGAACGGCGTGCGGTGAGCGGCGTCCGGCTCCGGCTCGGCGCGCAGGGCCGGATAGGAGCGCGTGGCCGAGGGCGCGAGCCGCTCCTCCTCGAAGCTCGCGATCTGCTCAGCGAAGCTCGTCAAGTCGCTCTGCCCGATCACCACCGTTCGATTGTCCCAGGCCACCGGACGAACGCGGCCCACCAGCCAGCCGCTCGGACGGCTTGCCGGTCGGAACGCCTCTGAGGTATGCCGTCTTGCGCCGCGAGAACGCATCGGGACCCGGAACTCCGAGCCAGCTACCGAAGCCACTGTCCTTCCCGCCACCGAACGGCGCCGCCGGACTGAGCACGTCGAGGAAGCTGTTGACCCATACGAGGCCAGCGTCGAGCTCGCGCACGAAGCGAATCGCGCGGTCGATGTCAGCGGTCCACACACCGGCAGCAAGGCCATAGCGCGACGTGTTCGCTTTTGCGAGAGCGTCGTCGTCATCGTCGAAGGCATTGACGGCGAGTACTGGGCCGAATACCTCGTCGCGCCAGACCTCCATCGTCTCGGTGACGCCGTCGAGCAGCGTCGGCGGGAAGAAGAAGCCGTGCTCGGGAGCATCCGCTTGCGCGTTGACGCGGGCGCCCTCGGCGACCGCACGCTCGACGAAGCCCGCAACGCGATCGCGGTGGACCGCACTCACCATCGGCCCTATCTCGGTGGCCAGATCGGCGGCGTTGCCGACTCGCAGACCGCGGATCCGCTTCGCCGCGAGCTCGACGAACTCGTCGAGGATCGACCGCTCGACCAAGATCCGGGCGCCGGTGCAGCACTCTTGACCGCCGTTGGTCAGTGCGCCGCGCAAGATCGGATCGAGCGCTGTCTTGATGTCGATGTCGGCGAAGACGATGTTCGGGCTCTTGCCGCCGGTATCGATCGCGCTCGGGGTTCCGTTCGTCGCAAGCGCTCGCAGTACCGACCGGCTCGTCTCGATCGACCCGGTGAAGATCAGCTTGTCGATCCCCGGATGCTTGGAGAGCGCCGCGCCGGTCCGGTCACCGCCGGTGACGACGCCGACGCAGCCGGCGGGCACACCGGCCTCTACCGCGATCTGCGCCAGCTCGAGCGTGGCCAACGGAGCCTCCTGGTCTGGCTTGGTCACAACGGCACAGCCGGCGGCCAGCGCAGGCCCGATGGTCACGGCCGCGATCACGAGCGCCGAGTTCCACGAGGTGATCGAGCCAACCACGCCGATCGGCTCGAGCAGGGTGTAACAAAGCGTTCCGTGCTCGGACAGCGGGATCTGCTCACCGTGTGCTCGCGCCGCATGCGCCGAGGAGAAGTGAAACACCTCAGCAGCAAAGTCGATGTCATCGCGGCTGGCGATGAGCGTCTTGCCGGTGTCTTCGCTCTCGAGCCGGGCGAGGCTCTCCTTGCGCTCCAGGATCAGATCGCCGATCCGGTGCAACGCGCGCTCACGCTCGTACGGCGCCAGCGCCCACCAATCGCGCTGCGCGGCGCGCGCCGACACGACGGCGGCGTCGACGTCATCCGCGCTGCCATCCGGCACCTCGGTGATCGGCTCACCTAGGCTCGGATTCCAGACCGTGATCATCGCTGTCTCCTCCTAGTTGGCGCCGCTACGAGTGATACCGCGCGCCGCACGCCCGCGCAACGCTCCAAACGATTCGACGTCCGTCGACATTCCCACGAGTTGGAACGCATGCCAGAGCGTGACCTGATTCGCGACGAACAAAGGCGTGGGCAACCGAGGGGCCAGCTCGCGATGCAACTCCATTCCCCATACAGCCGTGTCCGGGATGACGATCGGCAGGCCATCTCCTACCGCCGCCAAAGCCGAATCGAAGTCGCTCGCGCGCAGCTCCTCCGAGGCCGTTCCCGACGGGCAGTCCATATGAACGGCGTCCGCGACTTCGACGCCCCACTCGCGCAGGAAGCCGACGAAGCGCATCGTCGCCGGCTCGGGATATGGCCCGACTACCGCGACCTCCTCGATGTCGAGAGCGACCAGTGCCTCGGCGAAGGCGAGCGACGCGCTCGTCGCGGGCACGCCGGCAACAGCCTCGATCGCCGCGACCTGCTCGAGCGCCCGTGCCCTGCCGTCGACGAAGGAGCCGCTGGTGCATGCCCACACGACGACGTCGGGCCGCCAGCGCAGCATGCGCTCGACTCCGGCGCGCAGCACGTCGTCACCGCCGGTCGCACGTAGCGCCGGGATCGCGTGACTGTCCTCCGCCGCCGTGATCACCTGCCAGTGGAGGGCGTCCTCCCGTGCCGCGGAGATCGTGTCCCCGAGCTCGCCGGGAAGCTCGCGATAAGGGGCCAGCAGTCCGATCCGGTACACGCGACTAGTTTCCGATCACGGCATTCGCCGCGCCGTCCGAGATCGGCGCCCGTGTCAGAGCATCGCCACTGTCACGATCGAAGAACTCGAGCCGCGCCGGGTCAACGACAAGTGCCACGTTGTCGCCCGCCGCCGCCGTTTGCGCGGTCGCGAATCGTCCGCTGAGGCTGCCCCTTCCGTGGCCGGCTGCGTCCCAGGCGGGCAGCGCGCCGCCACCGTCGTCGCCTTTGGGAGCGGCTGCCTCGACGTCGACGTGGACCAGCGACTCGGACCCGAGCAACTCGACGAGCTGGACGAACTCG
>CBFGZN010000177.1:0-5706 GCA_965653255.1 uncultured Solirubrobacterales bacterium
GTCTGATAGGCCGCAATATAGGCACCGCCGACGAAGCCGAGTTTCGAGTGGTCGAAGCTGCCATTGTTGAAGTCGTCGATCGCCGTGCCCAGGGCGGGGTGCCCGGCACGCATGACCCGATGACCGACCGTCGTCGCGTACGGCCGAAGGGCAGCTTCCCGACGATCGACGCGCCTTCTGGTCAGTGAAGGTCGTCGTCAACGTCGACGGGGGCGCCCGCGGCAACCCCGGGCCGGCTGCTGTCGGCGCCGTCGCCGCCGATCCCGACGGCCAGGTGCTGCTCGAGCGCGGCGCCTACATCGGTGAGACGACCAACAACGTCGCCGAGTACCGCGCGCTGCTGCTCGGCCTCGAGCTGGCGCGCGAGCTGGGGGCGGACGACGTCGAGGTGATCAACGACTCGGAGCTGGTCGCAAAGCAGATCTCCGGCGCCTACCGCGTCAAGCACGCCGGCCTGAAGCCGCTCTACCTCGAGGCGATGGAGTCGTTGCGCAGCTTCGGCAAATGGCAGGTTCGCAGCGTCCGGCGCGAGTCGAACATGCGCGCCGATGCGCTCGTCAATGCGGCACTCGACGCCGAGCTGCAAGCGCGCTGACGCACCTCGCCCGCTCGCCTCACTAATCTCGTTGGGTTGATGGACTCGCTTGTCGACAGCCAGCCGCTGCCCGGGTCCGGGCGTGTCTGGCTGCTGGTCGAGGACCGATCGAAGCGCGAGCTGGTCTTCGACTTCCCGTTCGACGAGGACCTCAACGAGGCTGTCAAGCAGCTTCCGGGCCGCTGGTTCGACTGGCGCCGCAAGCACTGGCGGGTGCCGGCGGAGACCGGTTCGGCGCGGGCCGTCGCGGAGCTGCTGGAGCAGTTCCCGGCGCTGGTCGTCGAGCCCGACGTTGTTGCCTGGCTGACCGACTCCGACCGCTGGCAGGCGCTCGTGTCGGTGGTGATCCATGCGGGAGCAGGCGCGTTCGTCGTCCGCACCGTCGCCGGCGACCCGCCGGATACGGGCCTCGAGGGCGGCATCGCGACAGGTGAGGACCGCCTCGTCTTCCCGTTCGACCCCGCGGCCGCAGCGCGGCTGGAGCGCCTGGAGGGCGTCCGGATCGACGATCTCGCCAAGGCCTGCATCCGGCAGCTCGCGGCTGGTGGCACGCCCGCGCCGGCGGAGCTGGGTGTGGAAATCGGCGACGACGGCGAGCCCGAGCTGACCCTCTTCACGGTTTGGGATCCGACTGTCGCCCGCGACTTCAAGCAGCTGCCGGAGGCGAAGCCCGTTCCGCGCAGCGCGCGCGTCTTCAACCGCGACTCCGCCTGGGGGGTGGCCGTTCCGGCCGACCCGGCGCTCGCCAAGGATCTCGCCGGGTTCGTCGCCGACCATCCCGACATCAGGCTCGACGATCGTGCGCGCGACCTGCTCGACGAGATCGTCGAGGAGCACGAGCGCGCCGCTGAGACCGTCGCGCTCTCCTACGCCGACGACGCCGAGCTGCAGGACCTCGAGCTCGGCGGCGAGCTGCACCCCTTCCAGCGCGCGGGCGTCCGCTACGCGCTCGCCCGTCGCCGGACGTTCATCGCTGACGAGCAGGGTCTCGGCAAGACGGTGCAGGCGCTGGCCGCGCTCGAGGCCGACGACGCCTTCCCGGCGATCGTCGTCTGTCCGGCGAGCATGAAGCTGACCTGGGAGCGCGAGGCCGGCATCTGGCTGCCCAACCGCCACGTCGCGGTGCTCGACGGCCGTACCGACGCCACCTGGAGCGCCGCGACCGAGCAGGCCGAGATCCTCGTGCTCAACTACGACATCCTCGAGGCGCACCTGCGCCGGCTGCTCGACCATGCGCCACGTGCGCTCGTCCTCGACGAGTCGCACTACGTCAAGAACCCGCGCGCCGGACGCACCAAGGCGGCGCTCGAGCTGGCCGCCGGGCTGCCCGACGACGCGCTGCGGCTGGCGCTCACCGGCACCCCGATCCTCAACCGCCCCGACGAGCTGATCGCCCAGCTGCGGGTGCTCGGCCGGCTGCGCGAGTTCGGCTCCGGCGCGCGACTGTCGCGCCGCTTCCGCGCGGCCGGCAGCGACGACCGCCTGCACTGGAACCTGCGTGCGGTCTGCTATGTCCGCCGGACCAAGCAACAGGTACTGCCGCAGCTGCCGTCCAAGCGCCAGGACACGGTGCCGGTGCTGCTCTCCAACGAGCACGAGTACCGGCTCGCCGAGCAGGACGTGATCGCCTGGCTGCAGACGCTGCCGCTCGACCTCGGCACGCTCGACGCGAAGATCGCCGCCGCGCTGCGTGCCGAGCAGTTGGTGCGGCTGAACAACCTGCGCCAGCTCGCCGCGCCAGCGGCAAGCTGCCTACGGCGCTCGCCTGGATCGCCGACTTCCTCGAGTCGGGCGAGCCACTGGTCGTCTTCGCCGAGCACATCGCGACCCAGAAGGCGGTGCTCGCGCGCTTCCCCGACGCCGCGCACATCCTCGGCGCCGACTCGACCCAGGCGCGTCAGCGCGCGGTCGACGCCTTCCAGGCCGAGGACGGCCCGCAGCTGATCGTCTGCTCGATGCGCGCCGCCTCGCAGGGCATCACGCTGACGCGCGCCTCGAATGTTGCCTTCCTCGAGCTCGACTGGACTCCGGCCCGCCACGACCAGGCCGAGGATCGCCTCCACCGGATCGGCCAGGACAGCGCCGTCACGGCCTGGTACCTGCTGGCCCCGGAGACGATCGACGAGACGATGGCTGAGCTGCTGCAGCGCAAGCGCAGCCTGATCGACGCTGTCACCGACGGCCGGGTGCAGGACCAGGAGCGTCTCGTCGACGCCGTCGTGCGCGATCTGCGCGGACGGCCGTTCCGGCACCTGCGCGTCGTCGCCTAGCGCTCAGTCTTCGGCGCAGAACTTCGTAGCGATCAGATCGACCGTGCCCTTGGTGCGCATCGTTGACGGCTCGCCGAGCAGCTTGGCGATCGCCTTGAGGTCAAGATCCGAGTCGAGCGTGCCCCCGCTGGGCAGCCAGTAGAGCTCGCTGCCGTTCACTGCCAGCTTGTCGGCGTCGGTCGCGTGAGCGAGCACGTCCTTGCGCGTCGTGGCCTTCGGCTTCGACGCCAGCAGGATAACTTGGAGCTTGCCCTTCGACGCTTCGATCAGCTTGGCCGGGAACGGCTCTAAAGCGGCGATCGCCCGCGTCTCCGCGGCATTGCGCAGGAAGGTCGGTACGGCATAGCCAAGCTCGGCCTCCATCGCCTGCTCGAGCTTAGCCTGGACCTCGGCACGGTCGTCTCCTTCCGGCGCGTCGAAGATCACGTTGCCGCTGGTGCGGAACGTCTTCGCCGCGTCGAAGCCGGCCTTCGCGAACATCGCGATCAGCTCGTCCTTGGACGCGCGGTGGCCGCCGACGTTCATACCGCGCAGGAAGGCGACGTAGCGGGTCATTGGAGGATCGCGACGGCGCGCGTCGGCCCGGCGCTGCCGCCGACGATCTTGAGTGGGAAGCAGGCGACCGTGAAGCCGGTCGGCGGCAGCTCGCCGAGGTTGAACAGTCGCTCGATCTGCGAGTAGGCGAGCCCGGCCTGATGGGCGGCCCAGAAGATCCCCGGCTCGCTGCGCCGCTTCGCCTCCTCCGCCTGCATCCAGAGCGGCGCATCCCAGCCCCAGGCGTCGATCCCCATCACGCGCACGCCGCGGTCGTAGAGCCAGTGGGTCGCCTCGGCGGTCACGCCGGGACCGAGCGCCATGTAGCCGGGCTCGTCGTAGAAGGCGTCGCGCCCGGTTCGCACCAGCACGATGTCGAACGGCTGCAGCTCGTGGCCGATCTGCTCCAGCTCGGCCTCGACCTCGTCTGCCGTGACCGCGTCGCCGTCGGCCTTGGCGGTCATGTCGAGCACGACGCCGGGCCGGTAGAACCAGTCGAGCGGCAGCTCGTCGATCGACTGCGCCCGCTTGCCGTCGATCGTCGAGTTGTAGTGCCACGGCGCGTCGACGTGAGTCGAGCTGTGCGTGCCGAAGTTGGTGAACGTCTCGACTGTCCAGCCCTCGCCGTCGCGCAGCAGGTCGGGCGCGACGCCGGTCAGCGTCTCGATCTCGCGCGCACCGCTGGCGTGGTCGGTGTAGGCGATGTCGGTTCGCAGCTGCTCGGGGAGCTCGGCCGGGTCCTGGCGGATCGGTGCTGAGAGGTCGATGATGCGCGGCATCGAAGTCCGCAGCATGGCATTCGTCTACCTCCTGCGCTGTGCCGACGACAGCCTCTACTGCGGCTGGACGACCGACGTCGAGCGCAGAGTGGCCGAGCACGGTGCCGGTACGGCGAGCCGCTACACGCGCACTCGGCGTCCGGTCGAGTTGGCGGCGGTCTTCGAGGCGGCCGATCGCTCGGCCGCGCTGCGTGAGGAGGCCCGGATCAAGCGGCTGCCGCGCGCCGAGAAGCTGGCGCTGATCGCGGCGGCGCCGGCCTAGCGGCCGAGACGGCGCAGCAGCCCGCGAGCGACGTTGGGCAGCGGATCGATCAGCTCGCGCACCTCGGCGACGCCCTGACGCAGCTCGACGTCGCCGACCTCGAGCAGCGCCGGCGAGTCCTGCAGCGTCGCCAGCTTGCCGCCGGCCGCAGCGATCCCGTTGACCGCCTCGCCGATGAACCCGATCGCGCCGGTCGACGGGCGTCCCGCCTCCTGAGGCTCGAACGACTCGGCATCCGCGCCCGCCCGCTCCGCGAACGCGGCATAGGTCCGCTTCGCCCGGCCATATGCGCGCTGCGCCGGTCCGAACAACTCCTCCTCGAGCTTGTCGGCCGACATCACGTCGAGCTGCTCGTAGGCGGCTCCCAGCGCCGCCAGCGCAAACCCCAGCTCGTCGATCGCGTCCGCGAGCGACTCCAGGAGCTCCCGCTGTCCCTCGGCGGTCGTGTAGGCCATACGGCGGACAATAGGCCTCGCCGTGCCGCTACCGTCGGGCGCATGACGCTTCAGCGGATGGACAACGTGCTCATAGTCGTCGAGGACATCGAGGCCGCCAAGGCCTTCTTCGTCGAGCTCGGCATGGAGCTGGACGGCGAGACGACGGTCGAGGGGCCTTGGGCGGGCAGCGTCGTCGGGCTCGACGGCGTCCGTGCCGACATCGCCATGCTGCGGACCCCGGACGGCCACGGCCGGGTCGAGCTGTCGCGGTTCCACACGCCGCCGGCGGTCAGAGCCGAGCCGGAGGATGCGCCGGCGAACGCACTGGGAATTCGTCGCATCATGTTCGCCGTCGACGACATCGACGACGTCGTCGCCCGCCTGCGCAGCCACGGCGCCGAGCTCGTCGGCGAGATCGCGCAGTACGAGGACTTCTACCGGCTCTGCTTCGTGCGCGGCCCCGAGGGCATCGTCATCGGACTGGCCGAGCGACTCGGCTGAGCCGGAAAGACGGAAGCCCGCTCGGGGAGCGGGCTTCCAGAGGAGCGGCTGATGGGATTCGAACCCACGACCTTCTGCATGGCAAGCAGACGCTCTAGCCAACTGAGCTACAGCCGCGCGAGCGGCGCAGTATAGCCACGGGAGGGGAGGGGGCGGTCGGGCTGGCGGCTGTCGACCAGATGGTTCGGTACCGTCCCTTGCCCCCCGAAGCGCCCGCAGCGTCTGGAATGCCAGCCAACGAGGAGCAGACCCCCGTCGTGAGCCCCATGAGCGAGATGACCGCGCCCCCCACTCAGAACAAGAAGCTCGGCGCCTGGGTGGAGGAGAT
>CBFGZN010000178.1:0-5610 GCA_965653255.1 uncultured Solirubrobacterales bacterium
TGGCGTCGTGCGCGTCCTGCGGCGAGGCCGAGCATCTGGCCGGCTTCTCGCCGGCTGCGGGTGGCGTCGTCTGCGTGAGTTGCGAAGCCGGTTCGTTCCCACTCGGAGCCGAGGCTCACGGCTTCCTGGTCGATGCGCTCGGCCACCCGCTGGCAGAGGCGCCGACGGCGTCCGACGTGGCTCTCGGACAGGCCGACCGCGCGATCGGCGAGACGCTAGAGCACCACGCCCATGTGCGGCTGCGCCGCGTCGCCTAGGTATTCCAGGCGCGGATGACCTGAGTCTCGTGCTCCCAGCCGAGGGCGCTGAGCTTGCCGGTGGCGAGGGCCAGCCGGGAGCCGCCTTGGGGAGCCATCCCGATCCAGAGCGCGGCGAGGACGCGCAAGATGTGGCCGTGGGCGAAGATCGCGATGTCTCCGCTGGTAGAGCTCAGCTCGGCGATCAGCGGCTGTAGGCGGGCCTCCACCTGTTCGAAGGTCTCGGCTCCGGGCGTTGGATGGGTCCAGATCGTCCAACCTGGATCGCGTTCGCGCAGCTGGGCGGTGGTCAGGCCCTCGGCGTCGCCGTAGTCGAGCTCGACCAGCTCGTCGCGCCGCTCGGCCCGCGCACCGAGGCCGGCGAGCTCGCAGGTCTCGACCGCGCGCGACAGCGGGCTGACCAGCACCTTGTCGAACGATCGGCCCGCGAGGCGCGGCTTCAACGCCGCGGCCTGGCCGCGTCCTTCGGCAGTCAGCGGGACATCGGTGCGACCAGTGTGGCGGAGATCGCGGCTCCACTCGGTCTCGCCGTGGCGGGCGAGCACGATCTCCGGGCTCATGCGGTGCTGCGCGAGCGCGAGCTCTTGCTCTTGCTCTGGATACCGAGGTAGTCGGCGCGCACGTTGCGGATGTGGCGCTCCATCGCGTTGGCGGCGCGCTTGGGATGCTTGCGCTCGATCGCTGCGCATACACGCTCGACATCGGTCAACGACGCTACTCGCAGACGCTTGTCGTTGACGATCGCGGTGCGCGTCAACAGTGCTAGCTCGCCAAGGCGATCGAGCGTTCCGATCAGGACTGGGCTACGGCTCGACTGCGCAACCATGTCGTGAAACTTTGCGTCGGAAAGATTGAAAGTGTCAGGATCGTCGATCTTGTCACTCATCAGATCGACGATCCGGCGCATCTCGGCAGACTCGCGCTCGGTCCTGCGCAGAGCCGCCCATTCGGCCGCCAGCGGCTCGAGACGGGCGCGGATGTCATAGACCGCGTGCGGGTCGATCTGTGAGACATAGGTTCCCGATCCACGCCGGGACTCGAGGACGCCGCCGCTACGTAGACGGCGAATGCCCTCGCGCAGCGCCGGCCGCGAGAGGCTCAGCTGCTGCGCCAGCTCGCGCTCTGATGGCAGGCGGTCTCCCGGCTCGTGCTCGCCAGCGACGATCAGTGCCCGGATTCCGCTGGCTGCACGATCTGCGGCGGTATCCACTCGGCGAGTCTAACGCGGGTTTACACGGTCAGTTCGAACAAGGCAAGCCGCTTACAGCCACTATGCATAACCACCGGCACCGGCGGCGGTGCCCGGAGGGATGGGCAGACCGCCGCCGGCGAGCGTAGCTCTACGAATCGGCGCGGGCGGGCTCACGGGGAGGGTTCGGTCCGTGATGCATGCCTGCGCTGACCGCAGCCGGTGATGGGTCGATCCGCAGCCTACGTGGGTGGCGCGGATCGAAGGTCTGAAGAAGATTGGAAGACACAGTCAGGGATGATTGGACTGACCACTTAGATCGTGGTCATGTTACCGCCGGCACGGACGAATGCAACCCCCAGCTCACCAGGGTAAGCCGATGTCTAGCCAGCGGCCGGTGGTTAGGTTACGGTAGCCGCGGCTGCACTGCTCAGTGGGGACGAGGAGGAGAAATGGCTGGAAGCTGGGACCGTGCCTATACACGCCGTCAGGCGCTCGGCGTCGGGGCGGCGAGTGTGGGGGCCTTCTATCTCGCAGCCTGCGGAGGAGACTCGTCCTCTAGCGGCGGGCGGGATGTCGCGGCCGTCTTCGATTTCGAGTACGCGGGCAAGCCCGGCAGCATGAACCGCTATTGGAAGGCGCTGCGGGACCGGCTCGCGCAGTCCGACGTAGATGCTCGCTTGACCGATCTCGCGTTCGTCAACTACGCGAACATGGAGGCGCGGCTGAACAGCAATCACGCGGCCCGCCGCGGGCCGACCTTCGAGACCTGGTTCCCGAACTGGTTCATCTACGAGTTCATCACCCAGGATGCTCTGACTCCGGTTCAGGACCATGTTCGCGACGGCGCGACCGACGACTGGCTGTTCGCCCAGCAGATCGACGACAAGTACTGGGGTATGCCGTTCTACGCCGAGCAGGCGCTGCTGATCGCTAACAAGAAGCATCTCGAGAAGGCCGGCGTCGAGATCGATGACCGGCTCGAGTCGTGGGACGCTTTCATGGACGCCTGTGCGCGGGTCAAGCGGACGGGTGAGCTGCCGGTGATGATCGGCGCTGGCGACGGCTTCGCTTGCGACAAGTGGTCGCTCGCGTCGAGCATGGAGTTCATGCAGTCGGTCAAGCAGCTGCCGCTCAACCTGCTCGGGGAGCTGCCGACCGACGAGCCCGTTGTCTCGGCATGGATGGACCACTTCAACCAGCTCAGCCGCGACGGCTACGTCAACGACGATGTCGCGAAGATCACCGAGGCCCAGTCGCTCGACCGCTTCCTTGCCGGTGAGGGTGCGTTCGCGATGCTCTACCCGGGAATCGTCTTCGACAAGGACCCCGACCAGTTCCGTGTTGTCGGCTACTGGGACGGGCCAGGACGCTATGCGGCGCCGATCGCGGTATCGGGGAACCTGCTGCTGATGACCAGCTACGGCGAGAACAAGGAGGCGGCTGGGCGGATCGCCGACTTCATGCAGGAGCCAGAGCAGCTGCAGCTCTTCGCCAAGATCACGGGCGAGCTGCCCTGCAACCGCAACTTCGACCCGAGCGACCTTGGCGAGCTCGAGCGCACGGCGTGGCGGCTGATGACCAATCCGGGCGAGGGCAAGGTCGTCACATGGCCGCGCGACCGCATGCCGACGGTCGCGGTCGACGTGATCTGGGAGCTCGGTCCAAAGGCCTTCACGGGCGAGAGTCCGGCCGCGTTGCGCGAGGCGTACACCGCGCGTCTGGCGCGCTACCGTGAGCAGAACAGTGCCCAGATGGAGGTCTACAAGCAGTACGTGGACACGATCGACTAGGTGAGCGGTCCGTCGGTCCGGCTACGACGAACAGGAGGCTGGCCGTGGGTGCTTCCCGCGGTGGCAGCGGTCGGCTTCGTCCTCGGCCTTCCGATCGTCAAGGTCGTTCAGTACAGCCTGACCGACCGCACGACGTTCCTCGACGGCAGCTTTGTCGGACTCGACAATTACTCGCAGTTGCTTCACGACGAGCTGTTCTGGCGCGCCGTCAAGAACAACCTCATCCTGCTGTTGAGCGTGCCCCTGAGCATCGCGCTGGCGCTGGCCATCACGGGAATCCTCTACCGCGGAGTACGCGGAAGCAGGGTCTACGAGGTGATCATATTCCTACCGTTCCTGCCCGCGATCGCCTCGATCGCCGTTGTCTTTCTCTACTTGCTGAGCAACAACGGGCCGTTGAACGAAGTGCTGCGCGGCGCCGGGCTCGACGGCTTCGCACATGCATGGCTGCGTGAGCCACAGACGGCGATCTGGAGCATCCTCGGCGTGGTGCTCTGGAAGCGCGTGGGCTTCACCGTGCTCCTGTTCATGGCTCGCATGGCGAGCTTCGATCGCACCCAGTTCGGCGCCGCCGCCGTCGACGGAGCGAGCTGGATGCGGGCCTACTGGCAGATCGCCGTCCCGCAGATGCGCGGCATCATCGGTCTGGCGGCGGTCTTCGGATACATCGAGGCGTTCTCTTGGACCTTCGCCTACGTTGCGATTCTCACCCAGGGCGGTCCGGACCGGAGCACGTACACGCTCGAGTATCTGCTCTACAAGCTGCAGTTCGATCAGCGGCTCGTTGGTCTCGCGGCGGCCGTGGCGGTGATGCTGCTGCTCGCGGCGCTCGTCGTCGCGGCCTACCGGGTATATCGAGCGCAGCGAGAGGCGTTCGCGTGACGGGCTTGCGGCGCCTGGCGACGAGGGCCGGCGAGCATGGCTTTCTGCTCGCCGTTGCGCTGGTCTCGCTGTTTCCGCTCTACGTGATGCTCGTTGCCTCGTTCCAACGCGCGACGAGTTTCGGCGGCTCGGCACTGCTGCCCACGCTGCACCCGACATTCGACAACTACACCGACGTCTGGAACGAGCTCGGCTTCGACCGTATGTTCGTCAACAGCACGATTCTCAGCCTGTCCTCGGCGGCGCTCGCCACGCTGCTCGCGGCAGGGGCCGCGTACGGCTTCACGCGCTTCCGCTTCGCTGGGCGCGGCGTCCTCTTGGTGGGAATCGTCGGCACGATGGCGATCCCGCCGATCGTCGTGATCGTCCCTCTTTTCGTGATGATGAGCGACCTGGGGTTGGTCAACCAGATGTCGTCGGCGATCTTCGTCGAGGCGGGGCTGAACATCCCGTTCGCGACCTTCCTTCTCCTCACATACATGCGTGACCTGCCGGACGAGCTCTTCGAGGCGGCTGAGGTCGACGGCGCCTCGCGGTGGCGGCAGTTCGTCGAGATCGCGTTACCGATGTCGGTACCGGCGCTCGTGACGACGATGGTCGTCTGTGCGATGTACGCGTGGAACGAGCTGCTGATTCCGCTCATCCTCCTGCAGACCGAGCAGCTCGCGACCCTGATGGTCGGGCTGGCGCTGCTTGGGCCAGGGCGCAGCGGCGCCCAAGATGTCCCACTGTTGATGGCGGGCGTGACGATCTCGATACTGCCCTTGGTGATCGTGTTCATGGTCGGCCGACGGGCGCTGGCACGTGGCATCACCGAGAGCGGGGAGCGCTAGCGCTATGGCGTCGGTCGGCCTCGGAGAAGCGCGCAAGGTCTATCCGAACGGCGTCGAAGCGCTGAGCGGGATCGATCTCGAGATTGCCGATGGCGAGCTGGTCGTACTGGTCGGTTCGTCGGGCTGCGGCAAGACGACCGCGCTACGCGTCATCGCCGGTCTCGAGCAGCTCAGCTCCGGAACGGTCACGATCGACGGAGCGGATGTCGGGGCCGTCCCGGCTGCCGCTCGCGATGTCGCAATGGTCTTCCAGAGCTACGGCCTCTACCCGCACATGACCGTCGCGCGCAATGTCGCCTTCGGGTTACGCGCGCGACGTGTCCCGCGCGACGAGCAACGTGAGCGTGTCCTGCGGATCGCGCGGGCGCTCGACATCGAGCCGCTGCTCGACCGCAAGCCGCGCGAGCTGTCCGGCGGTCAGCGTCAGCGCGTCGCGATGGGGCGGGCGCTGGTGCGCAATCCGCGTGTCTTCCTGATGGACGAGCCGCTGTCGAACCTCGACGCACGTCTGCGCGTGCAGATGCGCGGTGAGATCGTACGCATCCAGCGCGAGCTCGGTACGACCACCGTCTACGTAACGCACGATCAGGTCGAGGCGATGACGATGGGGCAGCGCGTAGCAGTGATGGATCGTGGTCGGATACTTCAGCTCGATG
>CBFGZN010000179.1:0-5563 GCA_965653255.1 uncultured Solirubrobacterales bacterium
GGCGCCCGGGATCCTCGGCGGCACCTTCGACCAGGCGCGCGAGTACGCGCCACTCGCCTGCCTGGTGATGCTGCTGCTGTTCGCGCGCTCCGGTCTCTACCGCGACCGTGGTCAGCGGCCCGGATTCGCGACGGTCATCTCGGGCCTCTTCCAGGTGACGCTGATCGTCCTGCTCTACGCGGTGATCGAGGGCCACCAGTTCTCGTCCTACTACATCTTCTACGGCACGCTGTTCTTCGCGCTGGTCTACGTATCGGCCTTCCGCTGGGCGTTCGAGCGGGTCAGCGGCGCGGTGCTGCGGGCGGCCGGCTACCGCCGCCGCGCGGTGCTCGTCGGGTCGGGTGGCCACATCGACGCGGTGGCGCATGCGTTGCGCGACAGCTCCGAGGTCGAGCCGTTCGGCTTCGTCTCGCTGACTCCGCGCAAGGGCGACGGCCGCTTGCGCGACTTCGGCACGCTCGAGGGACTCGAGCGCAATTTCGACGTCGTCGACGAGGTGCTGATCGCCGACCCCGCGTTCCCCCAGGACCAGGCGGTCGAGCTGGTCGACCGTTGCCACGAGCACGGCAAGCGAGTCCGCGTCGCGCCGTCGACGATGGAGATCCTGATGGACCGCGTCGAGTTCGTGCCCGGCCAGTCGCTGCCGCTATTCGAGCTCAAGCCACCCGTCTTCGAGGGCGCCGACTTCGTGCTCAAGCGGACCTTCGACCTCGTCGGATCGCTGCTGCTGCTTGCGCTGCTGTCGCCGCTGCTGCTGCTGATCGCGCTCGCGGTCAAGCTCGACTCGCGCGGCCCGGTGCTGTTCCGTTCGCAACGGCCGGGCATCGGCGGACGTGCGTTCGCGTGCCTGAAGTTCCGCACGATGGAGGACGGCGCCGAGGGGCGCCAGGACGATCTCGAGCACCGCAACGAGGCCGGCGGCGCGATCTTCAAGATCCGCGAGGACCCGCGCGTGACTCGCGTCGGCTCGCTGCTGCGGCGCTGGTCGCTCGACGAGCTGCCACAGCTGCTCAACGTCGTGCGCGGCGAGATGTCGCTCGTCGGGCCGCGGCCGCTGCCGCAGCGCGACTACGAGCTGCTCGAGGAGTGGCACCGCAAGCGCTACCTCGTGCTGCCGGGAATGACCGGGCTGTGGCAGGTCTCCGGTCGCTCCGAGCTCGACTTCGACGAGCTGGTGCGGCTCGACTTCCTATATCTCGAGCGCTGGTCGGTCTTCCTCGACTTCACGATCCTGCTGAAGACGATCCCCGCGGTGTTCCGCTCGCACGGCGCTTGGTAGACGTCGCGGCGTGAGCGAGGCCTACGACCCCGACAACCTGCTCGACCGGCACTCCCATCCGGCGACGCTCGACCTGCACTACAACCGCCTCCGCGAGCGCGAGCGCGAGCTGCTGAGCAGCCGGATCGACCTAGCGGCCGGCGGTGACGTGCTCGCGGTCGGCTGCGGCCGCGATCCCGGTCGCCACTTGTTCCCGGCGCCGGACTGGCGGATGACCGGCGTCGAGCTCGACGACGAGTGGCCCAAGCGGCTGGTCGAGACCGGCGAGCTCGACGAGGGCTTCGCCGGCCGCGCCGGCGAGCTCGACCGGCTCGCGGACGGCTCGTTCGACGTCGTCCTCTACCGCTACGTCCTCCACCACATCGCGTATCAGGGGCCGCTCGCGTCGGTCTTCGCCGAGGCCGCCCGTCTGCTCCGTCCCGGCGGTCTGCTGGTCGCGATGGAGCCTGGTGCGCTGCACCCGGTCGGTGCCGGGCTGGCGATCGCCAACCGCGTCGGGCTGGGCACCGCGATCCACGGCACGCCCGACGACATCCCGCTGACGGCAGGACTGCTCGAACGTGAGTCGCGTGCGGTTGGGCTCGCGCCGGAGGTGGCGGCGGTCACCTACGGCTGGCGCCGGCTGCCACCGGCGTTCCAACGCACGCTCTGGCAGCTCGACGACAAGATCGGCGAGCGCCCCCGCGCTTCCCGCTTCGGCCACACGTTGATGTTGATGGCCCGGCGCTAGCGTCTCCGCCGTGCCCAGCGACTACGACGACGACCTCTGGCAGCTCGTGCCCGAGGATCCGGGACCACCGCCGGCGCACCTCGCGGCATTCGTCGAGCGGCTGGGCCACGTCGGCGCAGCGCTCGATCTGGGCTGTGGCGACGGGCGGCTCTCGGCACTGATCGATGCCGACGAACTGACGCTCGTCGATGTCTCCGACGTGGCGCTCCAACGCGCTGCGCGGCGGCTCCCGGCCGCCGCGGCCATCGCGCTCACACCCGACGCCGCGCTCCCGCTGCCCGACAACACCTTCGATCTCGTCCTCTGCGCCGAGACGATCGAGCACGTCCGCGACATTCAGCTCCTGCTGTCCGAGGCGCGGCGTGTCCTGCGTCCCGGCGGCCGGCTCGCGCTGACCACGCCGGCGCACTCCCGGCTGACCGGCCTCGACGTTCTCACCCGTGGCTTCGAGCATCGCTTCCCGCCGCTGTCGCCGCACCTGCGCTTCCTGACGCGCGGCTCGCTGCGCGCCTTGCTCGACGATCTCGGCTTCGATCCGGGATCGATCCACCGCTCGCGCGGCACGTTGCTTGCCGTCGCCGTCAGATAGACGGCTGCCAACCCTCGTTCGCGAGCGCACAGGCCTCGTCGGCTCCGATGAACGGCGTCAGGGCCAGGAAGCTCGCGATCCCCGCGACCTCGTAGAGGCGCTCGGGGCCGCGGCGGCGGATCTGCTGATAGATGAGCGCGGCGAGCGAGCCGCTGATCGCCTCGCCGACGATGCGACTGGTACCAGGGCTCTCGCGGTAGCCAGCGTGAAGCGCCGCGCCGAAGCGCTCGGTGGCGGCCTCGTGGCGGTCGAGGCCCTCGGCACCGCCAGAGAAGATCTGCAAGCCGCCGAGCCGCGACATCTCAGGGTGCGTTGCGTTGAAGGCGAAGAAAGCGTGGATGACGTCGCGGGCCGCGTGCGGCCAGTCGGGTGCGCGCTGGTAGACCGGGAGCGTGACCTCGAAGACCTGGCGCTCTGCCTCGTCCACGGCTGCCATGAAAGCCGCTTGCTTGCTTGGAAAGTGGTTGTAGAAGGTGGTCAGCGAGACGGAAGCGCGTTGGCTGATCTCGGTGATCGTCATCGCTTGATAGCCCTGCTCGACGATCAAGTCGATCGTGCTCGAGACGATGCGGCGCCGTTGCTCGTCGGGGGGGCGGCGCGGTGGCTGGGGGGGGTCGGGGGTGGGTGCTGGCAGCAACGGCGGCTTACGCGGTCGGCGCAGCCGCGTCGGCGGTGCCTCGTAGCTGAGCACCCACTCGATCAGGTCCGGTACGAGCTCCAGCAGCTCTTCCTCGCGATCGTGGCGCAGCCGGCTGTGGATGATCTGACGCAGCCCACCGAGCATCGCGCGCGCCCCCTCGGCGGGAATTCCGGGATGGTCTGACGTCTCGCCGATCGCCTCGATCGCGAGCGCCTCGAGCCGATCGTCTAGGCGCTCCATCCGGTCGATGGCCTGCGGGCCGGCGGCGTAGATCTCGACCAGCCAGACACGGGCGGCCGCCGGCTGGGCGAGGATCAGCCGTACGAGTCCCTCGAATACGGACTCCAGGCGCGTCTGCCACGGCCGACCGTCGTTGCTTCCGTAGATGGCCGCCATTGGCGCTGCCGCCATGTCGGCGAGCGCGTCGAGCGTTGCCAGGAAGCATTCGAGCTTGTTGTTGAAATAGCGGTAGAAGGCGCTCCTCGATACACCGGCTAGCTCGAGGATGTCGGCGACGCGCGTGCTCTCGTAGCCGTGCTCGGCGACGGTCGCCACGGTAGCCCCGTAGAGGCGCTCGCACTGGTTGCGAGCGACCGCCGCCGGGTCGTTGCCGGGACCGGGTCGCAGCTGTCGCGAGCGCAGTTCGTCGGCAGCGCCCCAGGGTGTGGTCGAGAGTGGAGCCCGTTGGCTGTCTAGTAGTGAAACGACCACGATTGGTCAGACCACTCTAGGAAATCGACATTACTCAGGCAAGCGCCGGCTGGCTTGCGCAAAAGGGCCGAGAGCCGGGGTTTAGGGCTACTGACCGCGTAGCGCCGGTTGCCACAATTGGCGCAGTTGGCCTGCCAGATCGGGGAGGCTGGCGATGTCGCCAGATCTCACCGCGCGCTGGACAACCTCGTAGATCCCGCCCACGATCATCTCGGAGACGAGCGGTGGCGCGTCTCCTCCGCGCCTGCGCGCTAGCTCGCCGTCCAAGAGGTCGACGAAGCGTTGCAGCCCGGCGTCCTTGCGCTCGAGCGCCTTTGCTCCGAGCCCAGGTGCCTCGACCAGGCAGAGACGAGTCAGGTCGGGCTGGGCGGCGGCTGCCTCCAACACCGCCTGCAGAGCAGCCCCAAAGCCCTTCCCGATGTCCGTCTCCGATGCCGAGGCCTGGAATGACGTCGCTGCCCGCTCGGCGGCACAGGCAAAGCCGCTGTCCAGCTGCTCGAGTAGCGCGGAATCGAGACTTACGGACGTCGCACCGTGTTCGGCGAGCTTCTGGCGGTCCGGGGTCATCCCCTATAAACCGTACAGTTTATGGACTCAGAAGTCCAGTTTTTACCCTGACGGTGTGGCTTTCTGAGGTACGTTTTCGGCTCCGGTGAACAGCGCCGTGTCTCACGGCGACCGATCCCCCCCACCTGGGGGGTTGCTGCCATAAAACACCAGGCTTACGGTGGCTCCACTGTTGGCCCCGGGATCGATGGCGAACCGCCCCGATCCAGCGGCCGAGGAAGGAGACCCGATGAGCGCAGGTGGATTGGTCGAACCGGCACACGCCGTGGGGACCGTGCCTCTGTCGCAGCCGGTGGGGGCGCCGCAGCTGTCAGTCGAGACGGCCCCTGTCATCCGCACCGAGGACGCGGTTTGGGCACGCGCCGCGCGAGCGGGCGCCGACATGGTCGGGGACGCCTGCGTCGTATGGCGCGTCGTCGAGGGCGGCGAGCTGGAGCCCGCTGCGACCTTCCACCGCGATCGTCGTCTGCGCTACGCGCTCGGCGCCTTCATGGGGCAGCCCATGCTTCCCGCCGGTGCACGCTGGCCGGGCCAGATCGTCGCGAGCGGTGCGCCCGCCCGAGTACGGCGGGTGCGGCTCGGCGAACTGGCGGTCGACACCGCGATCGGCATGCGACGCGCGCACGCCTTGCTGGCCCCCGTCCTCGACGACGGACGCGTCGTCGCCGTGATCGCCGCCCTGCGCGATTCCAGCGAGCCCGAGTATTCGCTACGTGAGGAGGTAGTGCTGCGCCGCGTAGGAGTGAAGGCCGCCTCCGGCATTGGGGCTCGGCTCAGCGGATGGCGCGCGGGGCGCGGTGGCGGAGAGGGGGAGGGTGACGGTGACGGTCGCGATAGCGCCGGTGGTGAAGGCCCGCCGTCCGATGGCGCCGGCTGGACGCCGCCGCCGGCCTGGCTGATGGACCACGTCGGCGTCGACGCGTGAGCCGAGGAGCGCCGCCACCCGGCGGCGAGGCGGCCGCCGAGATGCCGAGGGCGAGAAGAAGACGTCGATGAAGCATATATGTCATCCCGAGCGAAGCGAGGGATCTTTCCTGCTGCCGTAAA